>CAXBHA010000133.1:0-6613 GCA_963974955.1 uncultured Yeosuana sp.
ATCTTTTTGATGGCTTTTTCTGAATATGCTGCATAATCATTTTTAAATGGTGGAAATCTTTTAAAGTTTTCAACAAATGATTCTACATCTATATTATTTTTGATTGCGAAGTTCTCGACAGCTTGTTCATATTCGTTTTTATCTTTTACCGAATAGATGATATGCCAAAGTTTGAGTTCTCTTTCTGTAGTTAAAAGTGTATCAACATCAAGGTTTTTGACTTTTTTTAATCTCGATATAAATTGAGCTTTGGTCTCATTGCAAGGATATTTTTTATCTTCCACATAATTCCATCGGTAATTGTCTTTTTGTTTCTTTTCTATTTGTTTTTTATCGACAAAAAACTGGATGATTTGTTTTTGCTCAACCTCCTTTTTTGTGTTTAAAAAATCAAATAACTCCACCCAATCTTCATCTATTTTCAATAAATCTCCTGTGATTTCTTGATCTATCAAATTTCCTTTTTCATCTTCTTTTTTATAGATTTTTAGGTTTTTTAGAAATTGCCATAGCCTAAATTCCTGAAATAGAGGATGTGATTTCGAAATGGCTTTTAAAGGTTCTTTATGCCAAATTTCCTTTTCTAAATTGGTAACCTTGTCAATCATCTTTTTCATAAACGACCTGGTTTCATATTGACAGCCAGAAATAGTAGATTTTTTACTTTTTAAAGGTCTCTGATAAAAAATAATATCATCTGTAAACAAATACCCAAAACCTTTGTTTTTAATATTGTGTTGGTGTGCTTCGTTTCTTGGGTATAATTCTTGAACACACAAGCCATACAGCACTTCATTTTGTAATTCTGGATGGTGTTTTATTTGTTCTTTTATTATTTTTTTAAATTCTTCCTTATAAAACTTCCTTTCAATTGTTTTTACAAGTTTTCCTCGTACTTTTTGTTTTGGACTTTGTAAAAGGGTTTCATAAATATATTGTCCAACTGTTTTGTTTGAGTTGTCTATATCTTGCTCTGTTTTCTTTTTAATGGCAATCCAATCTTTTTCAGAATCTACTGCTCTAAAACTTCTTTTTACATTTCCTTCTTTGTCCAGTTTTAAAGAGCCGTCTTTTTCTTTATTGGTCGTTACAATAAATTCTTTATTTTTTCCTAGCCAATTATTTAAGGTTTCTCTGCTTTGCCTTCTATAAACCCAATCATTTTCTAAAATAACATTATACCAAGTTCCATTATCATTCCTATCATTAGTTTCTTGTACTTCTTTTACTTTTAAAGAATAAAAGTCTTCAACTTTGTTTTCATCAACTTCATCCTCTCCTCTTAATTGATAATACCCTCTTTTTTGATTAAAATTGAGAATAATCCACGCTAACTCTTCTTTCTGTATTTTTTTTGATAATGCTTTTTTTCTCAGGTAATAAATTGTCCAGTCATAAGAAATTTTAGTTTCCTCTCCATTTTTTTTATTATAAAACAAATGTGGTTGATTCAACTTAAACTCTTCAACCATTTCGTTAAATGAATCTATAAAAACAAACTCATGCTTTTCATTTTCATTTTTACGATAGTTAAGTTTTACTTCGGTATTATCTTTAAACTGTCCTATTTTTTTTTCAAAATCAATAGAATCCGCATAATGCTCTGGTAAAAAATCTAAAATATTTAAAACTCTGTGCAAGCGTTCTCTCCTCAATATATTTCGCTGAATTAATCTTCGAACACCTCTATAGCCTGTCCTTTCAGCTGTTTGGGATATTGAAACACCAGAATCAAATTTTCCAAGGACATCTTGACTCATTGGTATTATACGGCTTCCTAAACCTTTTATTAAGCCTTCTTTTTTTTCAAAATCTTGCTCTATCAACGCCCAACCAATACTGTTTGTTCCCAAATCCAGCCCTAATATCGTTTTCATACTTTTTAATATTTCTAATTGTTTTACAATATAAAATGACAATACATTATTTCTTTATGGAAAACCGTAACCACCTTTATTTATTTTATTATATATTAGCCATACAATTTTGAAAGCAATTCACAATAAGGATTATTCCGTTGTGAAAACATTTAAAGCGGTATTGATTTAAACCAATATCGCTTTCTCTTTTCTATAAATATTTTTACAAACCTAATAATTAAGAGCTAAAACATTCAAAAAGCAGTTCTAACCAACCACTTTTATGTGTACTTGTATTAATTAATATATGGAAAATAACATTTTAAATGTAAGAAAAGTATATTTAAACAAAGAACATTATGCTAAAATATCTCTAAAGTCCCTTTGCCTTCCCTAACAATGATTGGCTCGTCTCCAGATAAATCTATTACCGTTGACGGTTCATTATCGCCATAACCTCCATCGATGACTATGTCCACCAAATCGTTCCATTTTTCTAAAATAAGTGAGGGATCTGTAGTATATTCCAATATTTCGTCTTCATCGTGAATGGATGTAGAAATAATAGGATTTCCCAATTGTTTAACAATTTCTAATGCAATATTGTTATTTGGAACACGAATACCAACTGTTTGTTTTCGTTTAAAAGGATTGGGCAATGTTTTGGCTCCAGGAAGTATAAAGGTATATGGCCCTGGAAGTGCTCTTTTTAAAATTTTAAAAGTAGCCGTATCTATTTGCTTTACATAATCGCTTAAATTACTTAAGTCGTGACAAACAAAAGAAAAATTAGCCTTTTCAAGTTTTACTTGTTTAATTCTTGCAACACGCTCTAAAGCTTTCAAGTTGGTGATATCACACCCTAAACCATAAACCGTATCGGTGGGATAAATAATCAATCCGCCTTTTTTAAGAACCTTGACTACCTTTTCAATTTCTCTTGAATTAGGGTTTTTCTCATATATCCTTAAAAAATCAGTCATAATAAATTATCTATTAACCTATAATTTCAAGTTTTGCAAAGCGCAGTAATAATTTCTTTACGCCTCCGTTTTCAAAAACAATTTCCGCTTTTGTATCAGCACCAACGCCTTCAATTTTAATAACTTTTCCGGCGCCAAAACGAAGATGTTTTACTAAATTCCCAACCACTAGTTTACTGTCAAATAAATTTGTGTTTCCATTCCCATTGGTTTTAGCTACAGGCTTTAAGTTTTTTGGCATTGTTACCCGAAACTTATTTGGTTCTGATTTTATTGTACTTCCTTTTTTAAATATAGCTTGTTTTGCGGGTTTAAATCTAATTTTATTTGGTTCTATATCGCCAAAAATATCCGCACTAAGCATTGGATTAAAACGTCTTTCTTCAATTGGCGTTGTATTATCTAAATACTGCTCATCAATTTCTTCGATAAATCGGCTTGGTTCCGAATCAATTAATTTTCCCCATCGATAGCGCGATAATGCGTAGGTTAAATAGGCCTGTTTTTCGGCGCGTGTTAAAGCTACGTAAAAAAGGCGTCGCTCCTCTTCTAGTTCGCTACGCGTACCCATACTCATGGCACTAGGAAATAAATCTTCTTCTAATCCAACAATATACACATAAGGAAACTCCAATCCTTTAGCTAAATGTATGGTCATTAAAGCTACATGATCACTATCGCCTTTATCGGCATCTAAATCTGTGGCAAGTGCAACATCTTCTAAAAACTCCGCCAATGACCCTGTTGTATCGGCAAGTTCCTTTTGGCCTTCAACAAAATCTTTCATACCATTTAAAAGTTCCTCAATGTTTTCCATTCGAGTTATTCCTTCCGGCGTGCCGTCTTTATTAAATTCTCTTATCAATCCAGTAGTGCGCGTGACATGTTCAGCTAACTCAAAGACATCTGCTGTTTGATTTAATATTTGGTAACTTTCGATTAAGGTGACAAAATCCTGAAGTTTTGTTTTAGTACCTGAATTTACATTAACTTCTGTTTTAGTAATGTGTTTCATTACCTCAAAAACAGTTTTCTTATACCCGTTTGCAGCAACAATTAATTTATCGATGGTTGTTTGACCAATGCCTCTTGGAGGAAAATTAATAATCCTCTTTAAAGCTTCTTCATCTGCAGGATTGATAATTAATCGCAAATATGAAAGCACATCTTTAATTTCCTTGCGCTGATAAAAGGACAGACCGCCGTAAATTCTATATGGTATATCCCGTTTACGCAAGGCGTCTTCAATGGCTCGCGATTGTGCATTTGTTCTATACAAAATTGCAAAATCACTATTTTTTAATTGATGTTGCATTTTATTATCCCAAATCGTACTGGCAACAAAACGTCCCTCATCACCATCTGTCAATGATCTATTTACTATAATTTTATTTCCGACATCATTAGCCGTCCAAACTACTTTATCCAGCTTCGTTTGGTTTTTTTCAATAATAGAGTTAGCAGCATTTACAATGTTTTTTGTAGACCGATAGTTTTGTTCCAGCCTGAACACTTTAACATCATCATAATCTTTTTGAAAGTTTAAAATATTGTTGATATTGGCGCCTCGAAACGCATAAATACTTTGCGCATCATCACCTACTACACAGATATTTTGAAATTTGTCTGAAAGTGCCCGAACAATTAAATATTGAGAATGGTTGGTATCCTGATACTCATCGACCAATATGTATTTGAATCTGTTTTGGTATTTCATTAATACCTCAGGAAAACGTGTAAGTAATTCATTGGTCTTTAATAATAAATCGTCAAAATCCATCGCACCTGCCTTAAAACAACGCTCTACGTATTCATTATAAATATCTCCCAATTTGGGTCGTCTTGCCATGGTATCGGCCTCAATCAATTCTGGGTTTTTAAAATATGCCCTTACGGTGATTAAACTGTTTTTGTAGGATGAAATTCTCGACCGTACTTGTTTGTACTTATAAATGTCCTTGTCCAGATTCATTTCCTTGATGATGGAGGCAATTAACCTATCAGAATCTTGGGTATCATAAATAGTGAAATTGCTTGGATACCCTAATTTATCGGCTTCACTACGTAAAATTTTTGCAAATACCGAGTGAAATGTGCCCATCCATAAATTTTTTGCTTCACTAGATCCAACTATTGTCGCAATACGATCTTTCATTTCACGTGCTGCCTTATTGGTAAATGTCAACGCTAAAATATTAAAGGCGTCTACACCTTCACTCATTAAATAGGCAATACGATAGGTTAGTACACGTGTTTTACCAGAACCTGCACCAGCAATAATAATCATAGGGCCATCTTTTTGAATGGTTGGCTCTAATTGTGCTTCGTTTAACTGACTTAAATACTTTTCCAAAACTCGATATAATTTAAAGACGTGAAATTAACCTTTGTTGCGCTTTTTATTAAACGGATTTATTAATAATTATAAACAATTGAAACATACTTAGTGTATTGGTAAATTTTAAATATCTTTATAACTCAAAATATCATGTTATCTTATGAAGTACTTTTTTTTGCCGTTATTTTTATTTGGCGTAATACATATTAACGGACAGAATAATTTAGAACAACAAATTATTGACATTGAATCTAAAATAATTGCATGGCAACGCGATTTTCATGAAAACCCAGAACTATCAAATAGGGAATTTAAAACTGCTGAAAAAATTGCAAAACATTTAAAATCTCTAGGAATTGAGGTTCAGTCAAATGTTGCCCATACAGGTGTTATTGGCATTTTAAAAGGCAAACAATCAGGTAAAGTAATTGCATTAAGAGCTGATATTGATGCTCTGCCTGTTAGTGAACGCACAGATTTAACGTTTAAATCAACTATAGAAACCGAATTTCTAGGAACAAAAACAGGTGTGATGCACGCCTGTGGTCACGATGCGCATACCGCCATTTTAATGGGTGTCGCTGAAATATTATCGAAAAACAAAGATAAAATCAAAGGAAGTATAAAATTTATTTTTCAACCTGCAGAAGAAGGCCCTCCTCCAGGTGAAGAAGGTGGGGCCAAATTAATGATTAAAGAAGGGGTTTTAGAAAACCCAAAAGTAGATGCTATTTTTGGATTACATATTGCAACCTGGGAACCTACAGGTACCTTAGCTTACAAACCCAAAGGTTTAATGGCAGCTAATGAACGTTTTGAGATTAAAATTAAAGGCATACAAACGCATGGCTCTACACCGTGGACCGGTGTTGACCCTATACTTATTTCCACAAAAATAATTGATGCTTTCCAGACGATAATTAGTAGGGAGTCAGAATTAACAAATGAAGCTGCCGTTATCTCTGTTGGAAAGATAAATAGTGGGGTTCGCTATAATATTATTCCTGAAACTTCCGAAATTACAGGTACTATTAGAACTTTAGATATTAGTATGAGAACACATATTTTAAAAAGGATGGCTGAACTCACTGAAAGTATAGCAAAAGCCTATGGTGGAGAGGCAAAAATCGAATTTTTTAATACGTCGGCAATAACATATAATGATCCAGATTTGGTTATTAAAATGCTACCTTCATTAACTAAAGTGGTTGGAGAAACTAATGTGACTTTATCTAAAGCTATAACAGGAGCAGAGGATTTCTCATATTTTCAAGAAGTTGTTCCAGGTTTTTATTTCTTTTTGGGAGGGCAGCCTACAGATAAATCGAAAATATTTCCGCATCATACTCCGGATTTTGTTATCAATGAAAACGCTATGATTATAGGCGTAAAAGCATTAACACAACTTACTTTTGATTTTTTAAACAATTAAC
>CAXBHA010000134.1:0-6605 GCA_963974955.1 uncultured Yeosuana sp.
AGACTCTATCTATGTCTGAATATTCTTTTAATGATTATTTTATCTCATATATCAGACTTGTAGACTTGCACTTTTTGATATATCTGTCTTTGGTCACAATCATTTATATGTACTATTATTTTAAAGAAAACCAAGAAACCCTAATACAAACAGCCAAGTTACAAGAGCAATTATCTGATACAAAATTAAAATTTTTGCAATCTCAAATGCACCCCCATTTTCTTTTTAATACGTTAAACAGTATACATTCCTTGATGGATATAGATATTGATAAGTCTAAAAAAACAGTGGTCGATTTAAGCAGTATTTTAAGAAATGTTTTGGATAAAAAAGATGAAAACCTAATTGAACTACAAGATGAGTTGAAAATACTGGAAAAATATGTCAATATTAACAAAATGCGATTTTCGGACCAATTAAGCTTTAACATTGATATTGAAGACGGGTTGGAAAATGTTTTGATTCCAAATATGATTCTTCAACCCATAGTTGAAAATTCAATTAAGCACGGTTTTGATAAAGAAATCATTTCTTTAGAGGTTTTTATAAGAATACATAAGAAGAATGACAATCTCTTAATAACAGTTGGAAATACCGGTAAAAAATTAAATGAAGATGCATCTGATTTATTCAAAAAAGGCACAGGCCTCAATAATATTAAAGAACGTTTAAACACACTTTACGCAAATAATCATACATTTAACATTTATAATAAATCTGACAAAGTGGTTACGGCATTAAGCTTCCCAATACAACTTTCAGTCTCTGAAATTACGTATGATTATACTTTTAGTGGTTAATTTCAAAAAGAAAAAAATACCATAAAAAAAGCCTAATCACCGCTTATATATAGTACCTTCCTTCATTACAAAAACCACATTCTCCAAAGTTTTTACATTTTTTGTAGGATCGTCATTCACCGCAATAATATCTGCAATAAAGCCAGCTTTAATTTCACCAATTTCATCATCAATCCCTAAAATTTTAGCGCTTGTGACCGTAGCAGATTGAATAGCCTCTATAGCAGGCATTCCTGCTTCAACCATATAACCAAATTCTTTCCCATTATCACCATGTTTAAATACTCCAGCGTCGGTTCCAAAGACGATTTTGACTCCTTTTTTATAGGCTTTTGAAAATGTCTTTTGAATTTTTGGACCAATCTCTAAAGCTTTAGGAACAACCAATTCAGGATAATAGCCTTCTATTTTTGCTTTTTCAGCAACTTCCTTGCCTGCCGTGATAGTTGGAACATAATAGGCTCCATATTTTTTCATGAGCTCCATAGTTTGTTCACTCATAAACGTTCCATGTTCTATGGTAGTAACACCTCCAATAATGGCACGCTGAATGCCTTCATCTCCATGGGCATGTGCTGCTATGATCATACCATAATCTTTAGCCGTTTTACATATTTCTTGAATTTCTTCGAGTGTAAATTGTGGATTCTGACCACTCTTTGCAACACTTAAAACCCCTCCTGTTGCTGTGATTTTAATATTATCGGCCCCATCTTTATAGCGTTGTCTTACGGCCTTTCTTGCATCTTCAAGACCATTAATAACACCTTCTTTTGGTCCTGGATCACCCATTAAATCTTTTCTCATACCATTTGTTGGATCAGCATGCCCTCCAGTTGTGGCAATAGATTTTCCCGCTGTAAAAATTCTTGGCCCTTCAACATCTCCTCTATCAATAGCATTTCGCAAGGCAATATTACCGCCAGAACCGCCTAAATCTCTTACTGTAGTAAACCCAGCCATTAGTGTTGCTTTGGCATAAACGGTTGATTTAAAAGCAATGTCGGCTTCATTATCTGTAAATCGTTCCATATACTTTTTAGGATTCGATTCATGCTCAATATGAACATGCATATCTGTTAAACCTGGTAAAACTGTTTTATCTTTTAAATCAATTATTTTATCAGATCCGTTTTTCGGCAATAGGATTCCATTTTCAACGGATAGAATTTTATTTCCTGAAACTATAATGGTTTGATTTGTTAAAACTTTACCGTTTTGAGTATCTATTAATTTACCACATTGTAAATACGTGTTTTGAGAAATAGCAGTAAAGCCAAAAATAAGGGCTAGGAAATAAAGTGTCTTTTTCATACGTTTAAATTTATTTGTTTTTATAGGTCATACTTCGACTGCGCTCAGCACAGGGATGGAATGCCCTGTTAATCATATCGTCCCGATAACTATCGGGAGGTTTGCAAATTGTTAATGGGCATTTCATATATAATATTTTAGTTGAACTTAAATATACAATTAAAATAGAAAATATAGTTAGTAAAAAAAATCTAGAATGTTTTATCTATATTCAAAATACACTTCTAACAATCGAAACATAAAAACCCCACCAGTATCTGATAGTTCTTTATTAAGAAATCTACCTATTACCTATTTCCCACAACTTGTTCCCATTTCCAGGCAGAACGCATGGCATCATCTAATGTTAATTGAGCTTTCCATCCCAATTCGTTATTTGCTTTGGTGGTATCAGCATAAGCTGAAATAATATCACCTTCACGCCTACCGATGATTTTGTAGTTTAATTTTTTACCAGAAACATGTTCAAAAGATTGAACGACTTCTAAAACCGAACTTCCTTTTCCGGTTCCTAAATTAAAGGTTTCATAATTCGATTTATTCTTGTTTCCTAACAGACGCTTAAGGGCTATGACGTGCGCTTTTGCTAAATCGACCACATGAATGTAATCACGAATACAGGTGCCATCTGGTGTTGGGTAATCATCTCCAAAGACAGATAATTGTTCTCTAATTCCAATCGCAGTTTGGGTAATAAACGGCACTAAGTTTTGTGGCACACCAATAGGTAACTCTCCTATTTTAGCCGATTCGTGAGAACCAACCGGATTAAAATAACGCAAAGCGATCGCTTTTAATTTTGGTGTTACTTTGCACGTATCACTAATTATTTCTTCACCCATTTGCTTGGTATTTCCGTAAGGTGATTCTGCTTGTTTAACAGGTGCGTTTTCGGTAATTGGTAATTTATCTGCTTGTCCATAAACGGTGCATGATGAACTAAAAATAAAACTTGCTGCAGGCAGTTTTTTCAATTCCTTAAGAATGTAAATTAGTGTACTTATATTGTTCTCATAGTATAATAAAGGCTCCTTCACACTTTCCCCAACCGCTTTACTGGCTGCAAAATGGATGACTCCTTTTAGATTATGATGCTTTTTAAAGAAATCCTCAACTTTAGATTTCTCTTTTAAATCGAATTTTTCAAAAATTGGAGTTTTTCCAGTGATTGAAGTAATTCCATCTAAAACCTTTATGGAAGAATTTGATAAATCATCAATGATTACAACTTCAAATCCTTCATTTTGTAATTCAACAACCGTATGAGATCCTATAAAGCCTAATCCACCAGTAACTAAAATTTTATCCATTTATAAATGTTTTCACTTTTGAAGTTATAAAGTCAAGTTGCTCATCATCCAATTCGGTATGCATTGGCAACGAAATAACTTCGTTTACTAACTGATTAGTCACAACAAAATTAGATTCTTTATATCGATCATCCAAATATGCCTCTTGATTGTGCAACGGTATTGGATAATAGACCCCACATGGTATACCATTTTCATTTAGATAAGCAACCAACCCGTCTCTATCAACACCAATAAGTCTTAATGTGTATTGATGAAACACATGGCAATCGCAGGTATCACAAATATCTTGACACGATTTTCTGCCCAAAGGTGTTATCACATTTTTACAATCTTTAAACGCTTTATTATATTTTTTAGCGGCCACTTGTCTTGCCTTGTTATAAGTGTTAAGATGTTGTAATTTAATATCTAAAACACCCGCCTGAATACTGTCTAATCGCGAATTGACACCTACAACATCATGGTGATAACGTTCATACATCCCGTGGTTCACAATACCCCTTATAATATGAGCTAAGTCATCATCATTCGTGAAAATAGCACCTCCATCACCATAACAGCCCAAATTCTTGGAAGGAAAAAAGGAAGTAGATGCTACATGACCCATTGTTCCTGCTTTTGCTTTTCTACCATCTTTAAAAGTATAAGTAGCCCCGATTGCTTGGGCATTATCTTCAATTACATATAAATCATGTTTTTGGGCAATGTCCAAAATCGCCTCCATATTAGCACATTGTCCAAATAAATGGACTGGCACAATGGCTTTTGTTTTGGGAGTAATCGCTTTTTCAATGGCCTCAATGTTAATATTAAAATCGTCTGGATTAACATCCACAAGCACAGGCGTTAAATTAAGAAGCGCTATCACTTCAACCGTAGCAGCAAACGTAAAGTCGGCCGTAATCACTTCATCACCTGGTTTTAAATCTAGTCCCATCATAGCGATTTGCAAGGCATCTGTCCCATTTGCACATGGAATCACGTGTTTTACCCCAAGATAGTTTTCTAAATTCTTTTGAAATTGATGAACCTTTGGCCCGTTAATAAAAGCCGTGGTTTCCAATACTTCTTGAATGGATGTATTAACTTCATCCTTAATTTTATCAAGTTGACCCTTAAGGTCTACCATTTGTATTTTCTTCATCTAAAAAAAATTAAAATCTACGATCATTACAAAAATAAATAGCGCAATTTTGCTATGAACTAAGCGTAAATTAATAGAATGCGAAATTACAAAAATCCTATAGCTTAGCAATGTTTTTCTTTTAAAGAAATGTATTTTTGTTCCAAATAAACAGATTGAATTTTTTATATAACATAGCCATAAACCTCATGCCATTTGCTTTGCAAATCGTGGCCTTTTTTAATCCAAAAATTAAAAAAGGTGTTCAGGGCAGATCTGAAACTTTTAAAATGTTGGAAGGCGCCTTAAATTTAAAGGATAAAACACTCTGGTTTCATTGTGCCTCTTTAGGTGAATATGAGCAAGGCCTTCCTGTATTTAGAGCATTAAAAACAAAATATCCTACATATAAAATTGTTTTAAGCTTTTTTTCTCCTTCTGGATTTGAAATAAGAAAACAATCACCCATTGCCGATGTTGTTGTTTATTTACCTATTGATACTAAAGGAAATGCGAAACGGTTTTTAAACATTGTTCATCCCGAATTGACGGTTTTTGTTAAATATGACATTTGGCCAAATTATTTAAATGAATTGAAGGCAAGACGATCAAGAGCTATATTAATATCCGCTTTATTTAGAAAAAATCAGTCTTATTTTAATTTTTATGGAGCACCATTAAGAGAGGCTCTGTTCGCTTTTGAACATATATTTACTCAGAATGAAGTATCAAAAACCTTACTCGAATCAATTGGTTATAATAAGGTGACCATTTCTGGGGACACAAGATTTGACAGGGTGTCCGATCAATTACAACAAAACAATACACTTGATTTTATTGAATCGTTTAAACAGGATAAATTATGTGTTGTGGCTGGTAGCACGTGGCCCGAAGATGATGACTTATTTATAGATTTTATAAATTCTGAAGCCTTAAAAGACATCAAATTTATTATAGCACCGCATACTATTAAGTTTGCTCAAATAAAAAGTTTTCAGGAAAAATTGAAAACAAAAACTATCTTATATTCACAAAAAGATAAGCATGCTGTATCAAGTGCCCAAGTATTTATAATAGATACCATTGGGTTGCTTTCAAAAATTTATAGTTACGCCGATATCGCTTATGTAGGTGGTGCTATGGGACATACAGGGCTGCACAATACCTTAGAACCTGCTGTTTTTGGTGTTCCCATTATTATTGGGAATAACCATTCCAAATTTCCCGAAGCAAAAGCCATGATTGATAACTTAGGCATGTTTGCAGTTTCAAATCAGCAAGAATTTAAGAGTACCATAAATTTGTTGATTACAGATGAACAAAAACGCATCTCCTCTGGAAACAATAATTTAGAGTACATTAATAAAAATAAAGGAGCCGTAAAACACATTCTTAAGTACTTGAATCTATCAGTCGGTTAAACTATCAATAAAATGGATATGGACCAAACACTTAGGTATTCACGTATATATAGTTTTAGACAGCAGTTTCTTAAAAACTTCCTTTCTAAAATATTTTTTAATAATTAAACTAAAACAGATGAAAAAATTATTATTTAGTGCCATTTTATTATTAGCAATTAGTTTTTCTTTCACATCATGTAGAGACACAAAAAAATCTGAAACCATAAAAGATGCTGTTGAGAATGCTTCTGAGGCAACAGAAGGTGCTCTTGAACAAACAGGTAAAGCGATTGACAATGCTGTAGAACAAACAAAAGAAGCAGGAGAAGCGACTAAAAAAGCAATTGAGAAAGTTGGTGGTAACTAAACCCTCATGAATTTAGAAAAAATCAAGAGGGTGTATAAAAAGTTTGATTTTACGTCATTGCGAGGAACGAAGCAATCTGTAAGTACTTGGTAATCAATTAACAGATTACTTCACAACTACGTTGCTAACTTCTAAACAAAATATATATTATTTATCGTTAATGTTCGTAATGACAATTTATCTTGACTTTTCAGACAGCCTCTTTTTTAATACTATAATTTTTCTAAGTACATGACAAAAATTAATTTTGAGAAATAAGCTACTCGTGGTTTTCAGGATAACCAA
>CAXBHA010000135.1:0-6591 GCA_963974955.1 uncultured Yeosuana sp.
TCTTCATTTCGTTTCACTCCATTCTGAATGACAAAAATGGTATTATGAATGAATGGACATTCAAATTAATTTTTCTTATAATATTGTTTTAGAACGCTTACAGCTAACTATTATGATATGAAATCGTTTTAATGTTTTATATCAGTCCCGATAGTTATCGGGACAAACGAAGTTAACAAAAAATTCTTACAAGGGCAAATTTAAAAAACATGGCTTTTTAAACTAATTATGTGCAAAACCTAAAAATTATTGTTGCTGCTGTTGCTGCTGTTGGATACGTTCTAAATTACGTTGATAACTATTATTAGTCTCAGAACCTGTAAACGTATTTGGTGGTACTGCCGTATTTTCTTTATTTTTGGTGGTACTTATTTCTACTTTAACAAATAAATCAGACTCCACTTTTCTTTTAAAAACACCTTTTACAGGAGAGCAGTCGGCATAACTTCTACCAACGGCTATGCGCACATGGTTTTCGTTGGCAATAGCATTGTTTGTTGGGTCTACACCAAGCCAACCATAAAAAGGGATGTAGGCTTCAATCCAGGCGTGAGTTGCGCCTTCGCCTCGTTTTGCATCATCTGAAGGGCAGATATAACCACTCACGTAACGTGTTGGGATACCACACATTCTAATCATTTGTAAAAGAACATTTGTAAAATCTTGACAAACGCCAGCTTTTAACTTCCAAACCTCGTCTAAAGTAGAGTCTACATTTGTAATACCTTGAATGTATTTAAAATTGGTGTAAACATATTCGCAAAGTTCTAACACAGCTTTATAAGGAGATTTTTCTGTGAGTTTTTTTGATTGGAGTAAATTTAAAACATCCTCGGAGCCACTAAATGGCGCAGGTTTTAAAAAATCAATAATACCAGTATCAAATTTACGTGCTTTTAATTCGTTCCATTGGGTTTCAATATCAATACTATCATCGGGAAATAATTTACTGGTTGTTATAACTTCAAGTTCAGATACAATAGATAACTCATCATGAGGTTCCGTAATTAAAAAGGTGCCAATTCTATTATTATAAAAATCGGTATAGGTTTCTACAAACGGATTGTTTGTAATCGATATAAAATGAGAAATAACTTGTTGGTATTCATCATTAATAGGATGTAACCTAATTAAATTTGCACCGTCAACTACCGTGTTGCTGTAGCTAAATTTCGTAATATGTTTTATATAAAATGTGGCCATAATAATTTTTATAAATTAATTAACATTTGAAAGATAAACAGAATTAATATTCATGGAGATGTTTCTAACATCTTCCTTTATACCCTCAATAAAATTATTTAATCCTTGCACATTGATACTTTCAATACTAGTGTATTTAATAGTACTTTCAAGCTTGCCAAGTAAAAAATCTAAATTATTTTTCTCAAGTTCGTTTGCTTCAATAAGCTGGTTTATCTGTCTGTTTATTTTGTTAACGCAATAATAGACAGATCTGGGGAACAATTTATCTTGGAACACCATTCTTATAATGTGCTCCTCGTTAAAGGTGGATTTATGGGTTTTTAAGTAGTACTGATAGCCTCCAACAGAAAGCAATAGGTTTTTCCAGTAAAAACTTTGCTCTAAACTATCTGAAGTCTTGCCAATTTCAATAAGTTTAAGAGCTGTGAAATCTGAAATTTGAATGACCCGTTCTAAAAACTTGCCCACATTCATAAAGTAGTAGGAGGATCCTCGTTCTTGTGTCACATCAAAAGTACCGTTATATATTAAATGATGTTTTCTTAAATCTTCTAAAAATTGAACCGGGTCTTCTTCTCTCAGTCTTTTTGGCAACTCTTTTTTAGTGAGATATAAATAGTAGTTGTTGATGCATAACCAAAGCTCTCTGGAGATATGTTCTTGCACACTCCTGGCATTTTCTCTGGCCTTTGTAACAATGTTTAAAATAGAGTTCGAATTGCTTAAATTAAATACCATAAAATCGATACATTCTATAGCATCTTCTGTATAAAACTCATTTTCGGAAGTTGTAAAATTTTTAATAATTGGTGTCCATGAAAACAGTTCTGGAGAGTCTTGGTTGGCATAAAAATTTACTTTAAGTAAACTTAAAATACCATTGCCTCGTTCCATATATCTTTCTAACCAAATAAGATTATTTGCTACTCTACTTAACATAGTTTAATGTTTTTCTAAATTATTTTGTATCACCCAGGTATCTTTACTGCCACCCCCTTGAGAACTATTAACAACCAACGAGCCTTTTTTAAGGGCCACGCGTGTGAGTCCGCCCGGGCAAATATCAATCCCATCCTTACCAGATAGGGCAAACGGACGTAAATCAACACATCGTGGAGATAGCTGGCCATTTATGTAACACGGCGCAGTCGATAATCTCAAGATAGGTTGTGCTATAAAATTTTCTGGTTTTTTCTTTACGTTATCTATATAGTCTTTTATTTCGGCCTCAGTAGCTTCATGTCCCATAAGCATTCCATATCCACCACTGCCATCGGTTTTTTTAATAACCATGGTTTTAATGTTTTTAACAACATATTCAAACTCATCTGGTTTACCTAATTGATACGTTTCTATATTTTTTAAGATAGGTTCTTCGTTTAAATAATATTTTATCATATCTGGCACGTAAATATAAATAGCCTTATCGTCTGCAATTCCAGTTCCGGGAGCATTTACAATATTTACATTTCCTTTTCGAAAAGCGGCCATAATACCGGCAACACCTAATATGCTTTTAGCATTAAACTCTAAAGGATCTAAATAATCATCATCTACGCGTCTATAAATAACGTCAACTTGTTTTAAGCCTGTCGTAGTTTTCATGTAAACGAAATGATTTTTAACCACCAAATCGCTGCCTTCTACCAACTCGATGCCCATGAGTCTGGCTAGGGTTGTATGCTCATAATAGGCTGAATTATAGATGCCTGGAGTTAAAAGAACGATATTTGGTTTCGGTAAATCTGAGAGTTCTTTTAACTTTTTATACAGCATGTTGGGATAGTTGGAAACCGATCGCACATTGTTTTTTGGTAAAATACCGGGAAACAAGCGTTTAGAAATTTCCCTGTTTTCAAGCATATAACTAACACCAGATGGGGTTCTTAAGTTATCTTCAAGCACATAAAATTCACCATCATTATTACGTATTAGATCGACTCCGGAAATATGTACATACACATCGTATGGCACTTTTACGCCTTTCATTTCGCGTAAAAAATTAGGGCAAGAATAAATTAAATCAGCGGGAATAAGACCGTCTTTTATAATAAACTGTTCATTATAGATATCCTTAATAAATAAATTTAAGGCTTTTATACGCTGTTTTATTCCGCTTTCAATTTTATTCCATTCTGCAGCTGTTATTATTCTAGGAACAATATCAAAAGGAAATATTTTTTCAATGCCCTCATTGTCACTGTAAACCGTAAAGGTTACACCCTGTGTCATAAAAAGCTGTTTCGACAGTTCTTCTTTTTTTGTAAGTATATCTGTCGACGTGTTTTTTAATATTTCAATGATGGTTTTGTATTGATCCCTAATGTCCGCACTAGTAGTATACATTTCATCCCAAGTGCTTGGAAGTTGATTATAGGACGAAAAAAGGTGGTCGTTACTCATATAGTTATTGTGTAAGTATCAAATATAGCAATAGTTACATAATTTTTATATTATTTAACTATTTGCTGATAATAAATTATTGATATTGATATTTTAATGAAAATAATTATGATTTTAGACAATAATGTTGAATTATATTTCAAAATTATTGGTTTTGAAGTCCATTGAAACGGTCTCACTAAAAAATAATAGCATTCAAATTCAAGCAGTCTGTTGCCTAAGATACCTATTTCTTATTAGAATATTATCCATAAATTTATTTTTTTTAATCTTTAGGCAACCATTTGCACAAAAATTGCGTCTATATAATTAGAAGACAAAAATGAAGAGGCTTTTGAAAGTTATTCAACTATATAAAAACGAAAAAGCACTTTTAAAAAAGGCTGTGGACAACAATAGTGATGCCCAACGTGTATTGTTTGAATTACACGCGCCAAAAATGTTAAGTGTTTGTAGATATTATATAAAAGACTTACAGCAAGCAGAAGAAGCCATGTTAAACGGATTTTATAAAGTGTTTTCTAAGATGAAAAATTTTAAAGCCCAAGGCAGCTTTGAAGGTTGGGTAAGGCGCATTATGGTACGGGAGAGCATTTCTTTTTTACGTCAACAAAAGCGGATTGAATTTCTCGAAGACGAGGGTCATATAGAGCATGATTATACCAATAATATTAATACAGATATTGAAGTTCATGAAATACAACAACTTATAGATAAACTTCCCGATGGATATAAAATGGTATTTGTAATGTATGCCATAGAAGGATATAAACACCACGAGATTGCACAGATGCTTAATATTACAGAAGGAACCTCAAAATCGCAGTTATATAAAGCTAGAAAGTTGTTGCAACAAAAATTTAATAATTTAAATAATACAAGCTATGGAACCAATTAAATTTGAAGAACATATTAAGGATAAGCTTGAAAATAGAACCATTCGCCCATCTATTGATGCCTGGAACAGGTTGGAAAGTAGTTTAGGTGCCCCAAAAAAACAGCACAAAAGCAAGCCGTTTGTTTGGATAGGGGTAGCAGCAAGTATTGTGGGCGCCTTATTCGTTGTATCCCAGTTTTTTAATAAAGATGAAATTAAAACTAATTCGCCAAGTATTGTGGTAACTCCTAAAATTAAGAAGCAAATTGAATCAACAGACGTAGTTCTAGAGAAGGAATCTGGGACTAAAATGCTTGAACTAAGTAGTAAATCAAAATCTGATTCAGAATCAAAAACGAATCAAATTATTGTAAAACCCTTTGTCAAAGAGCTGGATAAAGACCAAACGCAAGTAGCTTCAATAAAAAAGGTTGTGTTACAAAACGCCAATACTTCTGAATCACCCAATATGAAGTCAGTTGGACTGAAACAGGAAGCTTTGAGTTTTGAAGACCAAAAAATTCAAGATGTGGTCGCTCAAGTTCAATCTTTAAAAGACCAAAATGAAACCGTTTCAGATGCAGAGATTGACAACTTATTGCAACAAGCCCAAAAAGAGATTCGTTTAAAGCAATTATATAATAAAAATATCGGCGTTGTTGACGCCAGATTATTGCTTCAAGATGTGGAACAGGAATTGGATAAATCCTTTCGAGACAAAGCCTTTGAAATATTAAAAGCAAATTTCAATTTTATAAAAACAGCCGTTGCCAGACGCAATGACTAAAAACATCAATCAATTAATCATTTATACCTATTACTAGGACAAAAAACGAACAGTTATGCAAACCATTACAAAGTATTTGGCACTTATTGTGCTGACAGTAAGCGTGCACTTAATTAATGCACAGGACACCCTTCAAAATTCTGTTAACAAGGAAAAAATAGAATCTTTACAACAGGTAAAAGAACGGATTAAAACTGAAGAGAAGGACTTTTTAAAAGCTGAAGTTGAAGCTATTAACCTTCGATTGGAAAACGGCGAAATTTCCATTTCTGAAGCTGAAGCTTTAAAAATGCAAGTGGCTAAAAAGCGTGCTTTAAATATTGAAAATAGACTAGCCATTGTTGACAACAAAATAGATCTTTTAAAGAGAAACGAAGAAGATTATCGCCATGATGATAGTCCAGATGATTCCAAAATTGGGATAACTATTGGAGGCGAAGAAGGAAGTTTTGCAGGTTTTAATATTAATAAAAAAAATAAACCTAAAAAATATGACAAACGTACTTCTAGCGATTTGGTTTTGGCTTTTGGGTTTAACAATGCTATTGTTGAAGGGCAAAGTCTTAACAATTCACCTTACAAATTTGGAGGTTCACGTTTTTTTGAAATTGGTTGGGCTTGGAAAACACGTGTGTTTGAAAACACAAATTTTTTACGTTTAAAATATGGATATTCCATTCAAATTAATGGATTAAAACCAACCGATAATCAATTTTTTGTTCAAAATGGGAATGAAACAACGTTAGAAACATTCCCGTCAGATTTAAAAAAATCAAAATTATCAATTACCAATTTGGTGTTTCCGGTACATTTTGAATTTGGTCCTTCAAGGAAAATTGAAAAAGACACCTATTTTAGATATTCTACACACAATCAATTTAAAATAGGTCTTGGTGGTTATGGAGGTTTTAATATTGGGACACGCCAAAAACTTAAATATGCGGTTGATGGAGAAAACGTTAAGGACAAAATAAAACGCAATTTTAATACCAGTAATTTGGTTTATGGTTTAAGTGGTTACATAGCTTTTGATAATACGGCCTTATATGTAAAATATGATTTATCACCTATTTTTAAAGACCAAACATTTAAACAACGAAACATCTCCATTGGTGTAAGGTTTGATATGGATTAAAGTTTAATCTAAAGAATTCTACGAGGCTTGCCTCCTTTGAGATAAATTTGAAGAAAAATTATGGAATTTCTCTTTAAAAACAGCTAAGTGCATGACAAAAATTAATTTTGAGAAATAAGCTACTCGTAGTTTTCAGGATAACCAAGACCTCACAGGTTTTAAAAACCTGTGAGGTCTACATAG
>CAXBHA010000136.1:0-6574 GCA_963974955.1 uncultured Yeosuana sp.
GATTTTATATTTTTTGAGTATTTAAAACTTGAATCTGTATAAATTATCCAATTTTTATTTTCTTGATTACCATAAAACCGATTCAATCTATTTGTTGAATAAAAAGGTTTAATTAAATCTAATTCATGATTTGTAAGACCAAGATTATTTAATTCATCTTCGTTAAGTATAAAAATCCCCTCTCCTATCTTATGTCCTTTTCCTAAAATTTGTTGATTTTTCTTATTAAGAAAATCTTGAGGAGGTACTATTCCTTGCGCAACCTCTTTTTTTGCGTCCAGTTTAAAATTTTGTTTAGATTTTATTATATCTAACAATAAGTCTTTTTCTGAACTATTAAATAAAAATGATTTATCAAGAAATTCAGATCGATTAAAAGTGGGTCTTGCTATAGTATACTTCGGACTCTCTAAACCTTTTAGCATATTAAAAGAATCAGCTAATGTGGCAGAATCTGAATCGATTTTTTTATACTCAAATTCATAATCATCATCGGCACAGTCTTTTTCTGCAATTAGAATCATAGTTTGTATACCTGCACTTGAAAATACTTTTGTATTACCGAAATCAATTAATTGAATAATTTTTCCATCTTCTGCGATTTTATTTCTAAATTTTGAGGCTCCTGAATTAGTAACCCAATTATTTGTAGCTATGAAGGCCAGATTTCCATCTTTTGGTAACATATCTAATAAATGGCAAGCAAAATAATACCAAATATCCATTTTACCCTGATAATATTTTTCTCCTCTAATCCCATCAAAAGCATCTTTATTTGTGTATTCCTTAATATATGGTGGGTTGCCAATTATCACATCAAAATTATCTACACCATACATCCATTGAGGATCGAACCAATTGGCTTTATCGTGGCTAAACGGATTCCATGAACTCAATTTATACGCTCTACTTTGGGTATCAGAAAACAAATGCATCTCATTTTTAAACATCTTGGTCTGCACTTTAATAAATCGCTCTTTAATCTTTTCTTTCTTTTTGCCAGAGCTCTGTAAATACTCTTCACGTAATTCTTTAAGCAATTGCATTTCCTCAAAGTTATCGAACATTGTCCTTTGTTCTTTTTGTTCAGGAAGCTTTAATAGGGTGTTTGCGGTTACACAATGAGGGTTAGAAAGCAACGCAGCTTGGATATTTCAGCTGCTATAGGTTGTATATCTACACCATACAAAGAATTTTGAATAATGCCAATTTTACGAGCATACTCAACGCTCGAAGAATCTAGTTTCTCACGCAATGCTTTTTTTACAATGGGGTTACTAATTCGCTTAAGTTGTCTTTTTTTCCACCATTCCGATTCCGGGTCTAGCTTTTGAAGCACCATTACAATTTTCTGTAATATACCCATTGGGAAAGCTCCAGAACCACAAGCAGGGTCTAATATTCTCACTTTGTCTATTGCATCTAAAATACTTTCCAGTTCAACAGTAGAAAACCTTCGCTGTTCCTGCTCTGTCATTTTAAAAATGGGGCGGAGTTGTTCGGGCGATAAATCTGTTTTATTGTGAACATATTGTACCAAACTTTCCGTTGCCATATAATCTACAATTTCCCTTGGAGTGTAAAAACTCCCTGTTGCTTTTCTGGCGGTTTCACCACTGTCAGGGTCAATCTCCGCCAATAGATTTTCAAAAATACGTCCTAGCATTTCAGGGTCTACACTTACTTCAACATCAGTTACCGAGTTTTCATCAATAGTAAAATTGTATTTCTCTAATTCTTGAAAAAAATTGAGAAACCACTTATCATCAATTTTTAATGTATTTAAATTTTCAGATAACCCAGTAAAGCTATTGGCATTGTAAAAATCATCATTCCCTGGCTCAAACAATCCGCCATTCAGAAAAGGAATCTGTTCACAACCATCTGGTAAATTATCGACTCGTTTATTCATTCGAGTATTTAGGGTTTGGAAAAATAAACGTTCCAACACAGAATGGTAATAACCAGTATTGTCTTTAACCGCTTTAGATGAAAGAAGTTTTTCAGGCAATAGAGATTCTTTATTATCACCTTTTTTCATTTTCAAAAACCAACAAAAAACAGTTCTACCAATTAGCCTTACTGTAAATTCTTGATATACTTGGTGATTTTCTTTGGGTAAGCTAGGTAATTGTAAAATTCCTTTTCCGTAATCTTTGCCTTTGCCTACTTTACCACCAATGAGTTGGTAAAAATATTCGGCGACAATCTTGTAAAACTCTTCGTTGAGAGCTTCTACGCTAAAGGCTTCCAGTAAATCGTTTAAAGCAAGTGGTTTTCCAGCCAGTTTATTTAATCTTTCAGAAGGTGTTTTTACTTTTTCTTCTTGTCCAAGTAAGTAGGTGTATCGTTTTGGTTCGGTAGCCTGTTCAATGACTTCTCCTTCCTCATTTAATACTTTAATCTCCGACACAAAAGATAAGCGCCATTTTTTATCTTGATTAAAGACAATGATTGCTCCATCCACGTCATATTTATAAATATTACGTAGTAATTCACGTAAGCCCACTTTGTTTCGCTCAAGCCAAACATCAGGGTTTAATTCTATTCTGTATAATCCAATAATCCGGTCATCAGTGGTAGTAAAGCTCCCTAATTCAAAAGCTGCTTTTGCTTTGTCGTTACTTGGCAATAATATCTCTTTGGGCTGTGAAAATAATTGTTTGGCTCCAAACACATTTTGAAGAACATTAAGCCAATCACTATTGTTAAATGAATTACTAAAAATTTTATGTAATTGTGCTTTCTCCATTACTGCTTAAATGTTTCTGTTATCACTATTTCTGGTGAGATATTTAATTCTATTTCCACTTCAAAATCCTCTTTTTCTAGATCATTATCAAAGGCATCATATTTTTCTGCTATTCCAATAATCAAATTATCCGCTTGTCCATAAGTAAATGTCTTTTTATCAATTTGTCTTTTTAACTTTCGTATTTCATTTGGTAGAGGAGTAAATGTTCCTTTGTCTATCAAAACCATAAGTGCATCGGCAGCTTTCTTGGTATTTGCATTTCTTGTAATGGCTTTGAAATCTCTTAAAAACTTTTTTGCTTGGGCAGTAATAGCATCCGCTTTATCGGTTGTAGTTACTACCTCATTTGAAGCTCCAAGAAAATCATTATCAAATTCATTTAAGGCAGCTTGCACTTGACTAAAATGCTCCGTAGGAATATCCAAACTTAGCTCATTCGCTTTAGCTTCAAAAAGGTTTGCAGCCTCCAAAAAGGATAACGGCAAAACTATATGCTCTTTATTTACTTTATAAAACTCCATTTTATAAGGTGATTTCAAGAAAATCAAAGTTGAATTTTTTATATCATTGTCTTTGGCAAATTCATTGTTTCTTGAAGTTCTTGCCTTTAAAGGGAATTTTTGAATTCGTTTAAACTCTTTTGGATTGCTGTCTTTGAATTCACGTATGAAACGAAGGTAGAGCAAACGTTTATCTTCCTCGTCAGGCATTCCTTCTTTAAACAATTCAAACTGTTCAAGTAGCTCTTCGTGCGTAAATACTTGAGTATCCTCCCCAAAAGCTGTATGGAATCCTTGTAGCTTAACTAATGCATTTTGATACAATTTTATTTCTTGATCGCCATGAGGGGAAGGATAGAAATTATAATTATAAATTACACCAGCCACGCTTCCTATCCTATTTATTCTTCCTGTGCGCTGCATTAACCTTGTTGCATTCCAAGGTGTATCATAATTAACAAGTACATTTGAACGGTGTAAGTTCACACCTTCCGCCAATACATCCGTTGTTATTAGTATTTGGTATTTATCTTCGCGCTTACCAGGATAATTAGCATCAAAGTTTTTTTGAATAGTTTCAAAAATTTTCTTTCTGTTTTCTGAGGATATTTTGAGTACACCTTTATCATCATAGCTTTCAAGTTTTTCTGCTAAATAATTTGCGGTATCGTTACTTTCTGTGAATATTATTAGTTGTCCGGTTGGATTTATTTCTTTGTTGAATAATTCGTTGTCTAAAGCATCAATAAGTTTATCTAATTTAGGGTCGCCTTTTACTTTATTCCAATCATCTAACAATTCGCGTAATAAATTTCTATCTTTTTTTAAGCCTATTAAAAATTCCTCCTCAAAATCATCAGCCTTAAAGATGTTGTTTTTAGGATTTTCAATACTTAATTCTGCTATTAAGCCTTCTATTTCTTCCATTGAAAAACCTTTTTCAATGAGTTGATTAATATTCAAATCAGGAGCGATAAGAACTTTATCATTTTCAAACATTTTAATCATCCTTTCCGAGGAAACCAATAAATTATTTAATGTGATTCTAAAAGAATGAAAACTACTTTCTAACCGTTTAATCATAAGGGTTTTCATAATACCCGCTAAAGCTCCAGAAACCAAAACCGCCTGATCGTAATAAGTTTCTCTTAAGTCTTCATTCAAATATGCAATTGCTTGGTATCTGAAATAATTAATTTTGTCGCTGTCAGTTAGGTAAAAAACTGTTTGGTAAAATAGTTTACCAAGTTTTGCATCTAAATCATAAATTACCGGTTTTAAAGGCGCAATCTCGGGAAAAACTATTCCTTGCTCTTTTAAATCATCAATATATTTTGGATAGTTCTTTAAATCCCTTCGTGTTCTACGAACGGTAATTTGGGAGATTATTTTTTCTCTAATTGTTTGATACAACTCACGAATTCTCGTAATATCTGGATCTTCATCTTTTATTATATCGCGGTATTCACGAATTATTGGTCCAAAAAATGATTGAAGGTTAGTAATAGGTAGCGTACTTCTACGAGCATCTTGAAAAAGAAGTAATTGATAATATAAATCTTGTGGCCTATTATTTAGTGGAGTAGCAGAAATGAGAATTATTTTTTTATTCTTTCCTTTGACTAATCCATCACCATTTCGTGGGGCTTTACAAATCCTTTGCAAATAGCCAAAGCTTTGTGAGGTATGATTTCTATATTTATGAGCTTCATCAACAAGAATTAAATCATAATCTTCTTTTTTCCAATAATTAATATCTTCCTCTTTAAGTAATTTTTCTAATCTTCCATTGGTTATGAATTTTGTATGCCTGTCAATACCAAATTGTCTAAATGTGCTTTTCCAATTTTTTTCCAAAGCAGGTGGATAAACCACCAGAATTTTTGTATTGAGTGAACCATTTGCTACTATAAATCTCTTGGCTATCATTGAGGCAACTACTGTTTTTCCAAGCCCTACGACATCCGCTAAAAAGAAACCATTATGTTCCATTAGCATTTGAAAACCTTCATTAACCGCATCTATTTGATAACTCAACTTTTTGAAAGTTTTAGGTAAATCACCGACGGTATCAGGGTCGTAATCAATATTTTTTCCAAAATATTCAATTAATAATTTCAAATAGATTTCAAATGGTGTGAATTTTTGACCGATATGTGTTTTATTTTTGAAATCCTGAATATCCGAAGGAAGTATCAGCGTTGATTTATCCCATAACATCTGAAATTCTCCTTTTGTAAATTGTACATCATCATAATCTTTCAATGCAATATTTAACTCATAATTTGGCGACTTTTTTATTCCCAGCCCTGCTTCTGTTAAATTGGAAGAACCCATTAATACCCATCCATCTGAATGTTCGGTGTGCTTTTCTGGAAGAAACAGATAAAATTTAGCATGAATAGCTTTAGAGTTGTGAGCTCGTACTTCAATTCGTCCATCAATTAAATCTTGAATAAAATCTAAAACACCATTCTCGACTTTCTCGGAATACTTTGCCTCTTCTAAGTCTTGAATAAACCATTTTAGAAACTCTTGTTTGGTCTTTTCTTCATCACCAAAATATAGTAACCCTTTTCTTTGAGCTTCTGCAAACATTTGGTCAACGTTAATTCCGACCAAGATTTTTATGTCTTTAATGTCCTTTAAATATTCTTGTAAAGCAAAATATCCAGAAGACCTGAAATAACCTGCTACGGCATGAAAAGCATAAACATCTTTCATGTTTTCTAAAATCCCTTTGAATTTTTGAAAAACGGTATTTTCTTCGTTATTTGTGAAAAATTTTGTTGACATTTCCTATTATTACGTGTTTTGCTAATTTTTACCTTATCATAATTTCAAATATTTCAATATGCTTTAAGTACTGCTCTGGTAGCCAAACCTTCTTAATTCCTTTTTCTTTCGTAACTACTTTAATCCTGTTCATCTTACATTATGTTTGAGGTCATAAATATATAAGATTAAGCTTTAAAAGACATCGTAATATGATATGTATTTATGCAGCTAGAATTACGCTTTGAAATAAAAAAAAACGCCTTGCAGCGGTTTGATTGGTTTTTTTTAGGTTTTATTAATCGCAAAAGTTTCAACCATCCGTCTGTTTTCTAAAGGTCACATTTTTACGACTACTTTGAGGTTTTCCTTTTGTTTCTTATCCTCAAAGAAAGGCGTTTAGTTATATTGTAATAATTACGACGTCTCTAAAACAGCCATTAATCTATGGTTAAGATATAATTTTTCCTTACCAACTTTTTCAGATACTAAAAACCCAGCTTCTTCCAATGCTATTAGATAATTACCAACAGTTTTGGGTGTT
>CAXBHA010000137.1:0-6574 GCA_963974955.1 uncultured Yeosuana sp.
TGCCAAGAGCCAATGGAATTTCCATCCAAAATATAAACATGCCATTCTCAACTTTTGCATGGGTTAAACTACTATATTTGCCGTTTCTTGCTGCATAGGCATGTACACCAGCTTCAACAGCTCTAAAGTCATTTCCTGTAGCCAAAACAACAGCATCTATGCCATTCATAATGCCTTTATTATGAGTTACCGCACGAAAAGGTTCTACTTCAGCAATAGCCACGGCTTGAATAAACTTAGAGGCAAAGTCTTGAGGTGAAATTGTTTTGTCTTCGTTTAAATCATCAACCTTGCAACTTACTTCGGCACGCACCAAACAATCGGGAACATAGTTTGATAAAATACTCATGACAATCTGGATATTCTTTTCTTCAGTAGTAAAATCTTTAAATTGTAAAGCCTCATTTTTAAATGTTTTAGCAAATTGTTCGAGGCATGAATTAATAAAATTAGCACCCATCGCATCAAGCGTTTCAAATGAAACATAGAGTTGATAATAGTCTTTTATGTCCTCTGTTTTATCCCGCAGTTCAATATCTAAAATACCACCACCACGTTGCTCCATATTTTTAGTTATGTGTTTTACGTCTTGAAGAAGCTTGGATTTCACATTTTTAAAAAAAGCGAATAATTTTTCAGGATTGCCGTGATACATAAAGTGTACCTGACCTGTTTTGGTTGTTGAAATAACGTGAGTTTTAAAGCCACCTCTATCTAGCCAAAATTTAGCAGATCTACTCGCTGCAGCGACCACCGAGCTTTCCTCTATGGCCAGAGGAATTGTATATAGTTTATCATTAATCAAAAAATTTGGAGCGACTCCAAGAGGTAAATAACACGTTTGGCCTCACGCGCATTTGAAAAGTAAGTATCGACAATCCAGTCTATTTTTTTTGATTTAGATAGTTTAGAAAAACCAGAAATTGATTTGCTCATGAAATAGTCATTTTGAAGGACAAAGATAGTATAACTTGTTTTTAAATATATTAAATAGATTTTGATGTTAAAAACAAAAAATATTTAACTGTAAATAATGGGTGGTTTTTGCATAATTTTTAGTAAACTTGACATCATTTTATTAAATATTTAGTTTAAATGCTAAATATGAAAAACTCAATAAATACTAACTAATATAAATTTATGTCAACTACAACATTACAACCACATCAAAAAGAACTTTTTGGTCAACCTATTGGCCTTTATTTTTTATTTTTTTCTGAAATGTGGGAACGCTTCTCATATTATGGGATGCGTGCAATTTTAACGTTATACATGGTTCATGAAACGACCGATAATTTTAATCCCGGTCTAGGATGGTCATCAGGTGAGGCTTTGGCTTTATATGGATGGTATACTATGTTAGTGTATGTGGCCTCTATTCCTGGGGGTTATATAGCTGATAAATTTCTTGGTCAAAAAAAATCTGTGCTATATGGCGGATTGATTTTAATTGTTGGACAATCGATTTTGGCGGTTTCAGCTCCATGGGCTTTTTATAGCGGGTTAGCTTTAATTATATCAGGTGTTGGTTTGCTTAAACCTAACATCTCTACGATGGTAGGTGGATTATATCAAAAAGGAGATATTAGAAGAGATCAAGGGTTTACTATATTCTATATTGGAATTAACTTAGGTGCTTTCCTTTCTGCTCTAGTTGTTGGGTACGTGGGTGAAAAAATTGGATGGCACTATGGATTTGGTTTAGCGGGAATTGGTATGACGTTGGGAATGATAGTTTACTACTTAGGGATGCCATATTTATCACATGTTGGGAATTTTATTGGTAAAGATGGTTCCGATGAAGATAAAGCAGCTATTAACAAACCATTAACTTCAATTGAAAAAGACCGCGTAAAAGTATTGTTGATTTCCTTTTTAATTGTCATCGTGTTTTGGGGCGCATTTGAACAAGCTGGGGGATTATTAAACATATATACACAAGAAAAAACAAATAGAATATTGGATTTTTCTTTACCATTAATTGGTAATGAGGTGCCTGCGTCATGGTTTCAATCCTTAAATGCCTTGTTTATTATTTTCTTGGGTACGTCGGTAGCAGGATTTTGGGCGAAAAGAAAACTTAAAGGAAAAGAAGCTTCTTCATTGTTTAAAATGGCAGTTGGTACGATAATTATGGGTACTGGTTTCTTGTTTATGACTGCTGCTGTTGCTCAATTTGAAGTAGAAGGGGCTTCAGCTATGTATTGGTTGGTACTTGCATACTTATTCCATACAATTGGGGAATTAAGTATGTCGCCAGTAGCGTTATCTTTTATTACGAAACTTGCACCTGTTAAATATGCGTCCATAATGATGGGAGTTTATTTTGCAATGACCGGACTTGGCAATAAAGTCGCTGGAATATTGGGTGAAGCGGCTCAAGGGCTAGGTGAATATGCCATATTTACAGGAATCTCTGTATTTACAATTGTATTTGGGCTGTTGCTTGTTGCTCTTTTAAAACCTTTGAAACGTCTTACTCATGGAGCAGAAGATGATGAACATTTATAAATGAATTTGATTTATATATAATACTATGTCAACAACAAGTAATGAGTTTTTTAAGACCAATGTAATTGGTCATCCTGCGGGATTATTCGTGTTATTTTTTACTGAAATGTGGGAACGTTTCTCTTATTATGGGATGCGTGCATTATTGGTTCTTTTTTTAACTACTGCCATTATAAATGGCGGTTGGGGATGGTCAAATGAAAATGCTTTGGCACTGTATGGAACCTATACTTCTATGGTTTATTTAACGCCAATTTTAGGAGGATTTATTGCAGATAGGTATATTGGATACAGATGGGCTGTGGTTATTGGTGCCATTATTATGGCTATTGGAACATTGTCTATGTCATTGATTGAACCATTTTATATTTATACTGGCTTAACGCTGTTAATTGTAGGGAATGGGTTCTTTAAACCAAATATGACCTCAATCATTTCACATATGTATAAAGACCATCCAGAGAAGAAGGATGGAGCGTTCACCATCTTTTATATGGGTGTCAATGCCGGTGCTTTTTTAGGAATTATGCTTTGCGGCTATATTGGAGAAAAAGTAGGCTGGAATTGGGGATTTGGCTTAGCCGGTATTTTTATGCTTTTAGGGATGTTACAATTCTATTTTGCGCAAAATATATTTGGGGATGTTGGTAAAAAACCAGTAAAAGAGGTAGTATCTGATGCTAAAGTTGAAGTTAAATCAGAAGATAAATCAAACCCCTTTACAACCTTGGATTTAATAATAATAGCCATTATTTCAGTGGCTGGATTAGTATGGATTTTAAATGATCCATATTCAAAAGTTAGTGGTAATTCGTTGCTGGATTTTACAGTAGGGGCTATTGATGGTTCAAACTTTACCATTATGGCAGCTTTATTATTATTGGTTTTTTTAATAGTGAGTAGAATTGTCAGATATACCGTTGTTGTTAGGGATCGAATGATTGCTGTTGTTATTTTTGCGTTCTTTACAATATTCTTCTGGGCGGCTTTTGAGCAGGCTGGTGGTTCTATGACTATCTTTGCTAAAGATTACACTAATAGGGCACTAGTTGGTAATTATGCATTAATGTTTAATATATTTAATACTTTATTAACGGTTATTCCACTAGGTATTATAACATATGTATTGTATAAATTATTCCAGCAAACATTTGCAAAATATGCACTTTCCAATATTTTCCTAGGCACCAGTTTTGTAATAATTTGGGGAATTGTAATTTGGATGTTAATGAATGAATATTCAAAGACAGAAACTGAAGTTGCAGCATCTTGGTTTGGAATATTAAATTCATTCTTTATTATAGCTTTTGCACCAATGTTTTCAAAAATTTGGGAAAGTAAATATAATCCTAGCGGAGCTTTTAAATACGCATGGGGATTAATTTTTTTAGGCATAGGTTTTGGAATGCTCGCCTATGGCGCTAATTCTATTGTATCTGGAGAAACCGTAATTAAAGTAAGTATGGTTTGGTTAATTTTAGCCTATTTATTTCATACTTTGGGTGAATTATGTTTATCACCAGTGGGTCTTTCATATGTAAGTAAGTTAGTGCCGGGAAGAATGATAGCCTTTATGTTTGGGGTATGGTATTTAGCCATTGCAATTGGAAATAAAACAGCAGGATCTATGGGTGGTATGATAGATCAAATCACGGCCGACTACTCTTTAACAACCTTTTTCTTAATATTTACTTTAATCCCATTTGGAGGGGGAATCATATTAATTGTGTTAAATCCAGTCATTAAAAAATTAATGCATGGAATCCGTTAATCGAAAAAATAGTTAAAAAATGCCCAAAAAGCTCCTTTCTTAGGACATTTTTTGTAAGTTCGGTACAAGTTTTGCACAAAGTGAATTATGAAGAAATTAGTATATATAGTACTTTTAGCGGTGTTAACATCGGTTAATAGTATCGCACAAGAAATTAATTGGGTAAGTTTTGAACAGGCTTTAGCACTACAAAAGAAAACCCCAAAAAAAATAATGATGGACGTCTTTACCACTTGGTGCGGACCATGTAAATTGTTGGATAAAAACACATTTCATAACCCCGATGTTGTAAACTATGTCAATAAAAATTATTATGCGGTTAAGTTTAATGGTGAAGGCAATGAGGTTATTTCTTACAAAGAGAATACGTTTTCAAACCCTAATTATAACCCAGCAAATGCAAATAAAAGAAATTCTGCACATCAACTTGCCAGTTATTTAAATATAAGTGCATATCCTACCATCGTCTTCATGGATGAAAAAGGAGAACTTATTGCGCCAATTAGAGGGTATCAAACGTCTCCACAATTGGAATTATATTTAAAAATGTTTAAAAATAATGAACATAAATCATTAGATACCCAAGAAAAATTTAATGCCTATTACACTAATTTTAAACATGAATTTAAAGAATAGATTGGTTAATAATCTATAATAAAAGCTCCCTTTTCATTCGTTGCATGGAAAGGGGTTTTAGTTTTAATACAGGTTAACTTCCATCGTTCTACATAAGATTTATAATTGCTGCCGTCCGCAATAATAATTGAAGGATGAATAGAATCTATTAAACGATTTAAATTAATTTTTGGTGAAGTTCTGAGTAATACATAATCAGGTTTAAAGGTTTTTACATTAAAAACTCCTAAACTATCAATTACTAAAAGCTTTTTATTTCCTAAAACATATATCGAGCGTAGTCTATCTTTTTGGCTACGGTTAATATTATTGGCTACGACGTAATCCCTAATAATTTTATTATTAGACTTAGTGATACTGTCAAAATCATCAGAACTAATTATGTTGTTTTTATGAACGTTCCCTAAAAGGCTGAACCTGCTTTTATGAAATATTAAAAATTCATTATCCGGACCGTTTAAACTTGTGTAAATTAGGGATACTTGTATTAATAGAATTGTAATACATAACAAGGAAAATCTTAAATAATTTCTTTTTAATAGAAACCTCACAAGTGAAATAATAAATAGGTAAGCAACAATTACATATAAAAAGCCAAACGGAATATCTTTAAACAAAAATGCTTGCTGTTGGGCGACCCAACCAACAATACTATTCATAATATCAATAGAACTTCCTAATATATTTGCTAAAAAAACGGGTAGACTATTTGTGACTGCCAATATAATAACAAGTATTCCGAGCCCCAAAATAAGCCCTAGAAATGGAATAATTAATAAATTTGATAGAAAAAACAAACCTGGGAATTGATGGAAATAATACAGGCTAATGGGAATAATTCCTAATTGGGCCGAAATTGTAATAGTAAGCGTATGCCAATAAGTTCTTAGGAACCAATATTTTGGTTTCCACAATTTATATAAATATGGATCAATACTTACAATGGCAAATACGGCCATATAGCTTAATTGAAAGCCAACATCGAATAAAAAGAGTGGTTTAAAAAGCAAGATTACAAATATTGAAATGGCCAATGTATTGTAAATATTGGTTGGACGCTTTAAATGCATACCAATAGCCACAATGCTAAACATGGTGACGGCTCTAGTTACCGATGCTGAAAGTCCAGCAATAATGGCGAAGCTCCATAGAATGATTACTAGTAATATGGTTTTTATAAAAAGCCCATATTTCAATCGTTCCATGGGTTTAAAAAGCGTCGTAAGAATGATTAATAGGATACCAATATGTAACCCAGAAATGGCTAATATATGGATAGCACCTGCATTCTTGTAACTAGAATAGACCTCTTCGCTTATATTTTGTCGCTGACCTAACAACAAAGCATTAATTACAGCAAGTTCATCGGGTTTGAATGCATACTTTTCCAGTTTTAGGTTTATATGATCTCTAATGTCATTCGCTACCCCAAACAAGGTGCGTTGTTTGTTTTTTAATTTTAATATCACATCCTTATTTACAAAAAGTTGATGATGGATATGTTGTTTTTCTAAATAGCTTTTGTAGTTAAACTGACCTGGATTTAGAGGCGGATTAACCTCTTTAAAAATGGCTTTAGTCATAAAAATAGCATCAACTTTAATATTATTTTGAGTTGAATCTTTCTGAATATTTAAAATGGATTTCCCCGAAACG
>CAXBHA010000138.1:0-6572 GCA_963974955.1 uncultured Yeosuana sp.
GATATCTTAAGTAGAATAGGTGAATTGGGTGTTTTTGTAAAGAATGGATCCATATATTTTAATCCAAGATTATTAAGAAAAAGCGAATATTTAAAAGAATCAAAAAGCTTTGAATTTACAGATGTAAATAACGAAAAAAGAAACATTCAATTACAAAAGGAATCCTTGTGTTTTACATACTGTCAAGTACCGGTTATTTACAAATTAAGTGATAAGGACAGTCTTAAAGTAGTATATAATGATCATAAGGAAGTTGAGCATAAAGGTCTGAATCTTGATCAGGCCACAAGCAAGAAGATGTTTGAAAGAACAGGAGAAATCAGTCACATATTGGTTTCTTTAAAAAAAACAGTAAAAGTTTAAAATATGAAAAAGTTTTTAAAAATCGGAGTTTACTTAATCTTGGTCATTTTCACCTTTTCATGTAATAAAAACGTAAAAAAAGAGAAATTAACCAACATGACAAATGTACAATCAAATCTTAGCGCAAAAGACATATTAGGGAATCCAAAATATTTAGCGATGTCCTATGGAGGTTACAGATATGTAGATCATGATATTGAACCGACAATACCTGAGCTTAAGGAAGATATGAAACTATTATCGGCCATGGGCATTAAAATCATTCGTACATACAAAGTATTCTTGCCACACGCGTCAAATGTATTAAAAGCAATTTCTGAATTAAAAAAAGACGACCCGAACTTTGAAATGCATGTTATGTTGGGAGCTTGGATTGATTGTAAAAATGCACAGACAGACTTGGAGCCCGATCATAATCAAGAGAGCGAAAAAAATACAACGGAAATTGAAACAGCAATTTCTTTAGCAAACACATATCCAGATATTGTTAAAATTATGGCTGTTGGTAATGAGGCTATGGTAAAATGGGCAACAGGTTATTATGTACAACCCGGTATTATTCTTAAATGGGTTAATCACCTACAAAATTTAAAGAAAACAGGTAAACTTTCTAAAGATTTATGGATTACAAGTTCCGATAATTTTGCGTCTTGGGGCGGTGGCGGAAGCGAATATCATGTTGAAGATTTAGAAAAACTTATAAATGCGGTCGACTACATTTCCATGCATACCTATCCAGTGCTCGATACACATTATAACCCTGAGTTTTGGGGTGTCTTACCAAGTGAGGCAAATTTATCCGACCTTGAAAAAATTGATGCAGCCATGATGCGTGCCAAGGAACTTGCAATATCTCAATATGATAGCGTATCTAATTATGTTAAAAGTTTAGGTATTAACAAGCCAATTTATATAGGTGAAACTGGTTGGACAACTGTTTCAGATGATTTTTTTGGAGAAAAGGGATCAAAAGCTGCCGATGAATATAAAGAAGCATTGTATTATAAACTCATGCGAGATTGGACGAATTCAAACGGTATATCTTGTTTTTATTTTGAAGGTTTTGACGAACCGTGGAAAGATGCCCATGATCAAAACGGATCTGAAAACCACTTTGGTTTGTTTACAGTAGATGGTCAAGCAAAATATGCCTTATGGGATATGGTTGATAAAGATGTTTTTAAAGGCTTAACAAGAAGTGGGAATCCTATTGCCAAATCCTATAAAGGAAATAAAGATTCATTAATGAAAGATGTTTTGGTACCACCAAAAAAGTAAACTAACTAACACTAAATAATATGTCAGATACCAAAATAGTAACAAAAGGCAAAGTACCAATGGGTCAAAAAATAGCCTTTGGATTAGGTATGCTAGCAAATCAAATGTTTCCTGCTGCTTTAGGGATTTTTATGGTGGTTCTTGTGCAAAATTTAGGGTTTCCGACCTGGATGTGGGGGATTTTGTTTTTCTTACCTCGCGTATTCGATTCAATTACAGACCCTATTATGGGGTTTATCTCAGATAATACACGTTCGGTTTGGGGAAGACGGAGACATTACGTTTTTATAGGAGCCGTTATTATGGGTATTTCCTTTGTGTTGATGTGGCAATTGTATAAAGCTGATGGGATAACGTATAATTTTACCTATTTTCTTATTTGGTCGTTAATGTTTTATTTAGGGCTTACTGTTTTTAGTGTACCCTATGTAGCCATGGGTTATGAAATGAGCGACGATTTTCATGAACGTACAAACATCATGGCTATTGTACCAGCCATATTCATTAAAGGCAAATCAACTAAAAACGATAATAATCTCACGCCATTATCTTTAAAGACGATTGGTAGTAGTTTAAAGCAAATATTACAAGGTTTTAAAGAGGCCTTTGGTTATATTGAATTTAGAAAATTATGTTTTTCTACCTTTTTAATTTTTAATGCATTTAATACAGTTGCGGGGTTTTCATTCTTTATTGTTGTTTACTATTTGTTTAATGGAGATACAGCTAGTGCCGGAGTTTGGCCCACTCTTTTAGGCAGTATAGGTGCTTTGTCGACTACATTTATAGTAATACCTATTGTTGCATGGATGTCCAAAAAAATAGGGAAAAAGAAAGCTTTTTTGCTTTCTCAAGGAATATCAGTCATTGGGTATTTAATGCTGTGGTTTCTTTTTGTTCCAGGGAAACCGTATCTGTTTTTGTTTGCGTTGCCTTTTTTCTCTTTCGGAATTGGAAGTTTGTTTACACTCATGATGTCAATGACTGCCGATGTTTGTGACATTGATGAATTAGCAACAGGTAAAAGACGGGAAGGAATTTTTGGAGCTATTTACTGGTGGATGGTTAAGTTTGGTTTTGCTGTAGCAGGTTTATTAACGGGTGCTATTATGAGTTTAGTTGGTTTTGTTCCCGATGCTGTAAATTCCGAAGCGTCAATTACAGGTTTGAGGCTGTTTTATTCAGGGCTTCCCATAGTCGGTACGCTTGCGGCAATGTATATTATGCGTAATTATGATCTAACAGAGGAAAGAGCGCATCAAATCACTGCGGAATTAGTAAAGAAAAAAGCCTTTAAACCTTCGGGCTATGCCAATATGAAGTTGCTTTCAGAAATCAATCTCGATGTATTGTCAGAAAAGGAACTAAATGAAAAGTTCCCGCAATTTTTTACTTCTAAGGTTGATTTTGGAACCTTATCAAAAGATGATATTCATAAAGAATTTACAACTGTATTTAAAAATGGAATGCCAGGCATCTGTTTTAGTGCCTATGGTACCGGACAAGAACCTGGTGACCCAATCACTGAAGATCAAATTCGGAAACGATTGGAAATCCTAAAACCCCATACCAAGTGGGTACGGGTCTTTTCTTGTACGAGTGGACATGAAAAAATCCCTAAAATAGCAAAAGAAATGGGATTGAAAACAATGGTGGGCGCGTGGTTAAGCAATGATATTGAAGCAAACCATATCGAAGTTCAAGCCCTCATAAAACTAACACAAAATGACCTTGTTGATATTGCGGCAGTGCTTTATAGAGGAGAATTAAATGAAGGTACAATAATTAATTATATCAAGCAGGTCAAAAAGGCATGCAAAAACATACCAGTGGGTTATGTAGATGTGTATTATGAATTTGTAAACAGGCCGCAATTAACAGCCGAATGTGATGTAATTCTTGCAAATTGTTATCCATTTTGGGAAGGCGCCGATATAAAAATCGCAGGATTTTATCTTCAAGAGATGTATCGTAAAACCTGTGAAGTGGCCCAAGGCAAAAAGGTTATGATAACTGAAACAGGCTGGCCTAGTATTGGAAATGTAGTTGGTGGCGCTGAGCCATCAAAAGAAAATGTGATGAAATATTTTATTAAAACACAACGATGGGCCGCAAAGGAAAACGTAGAGGTGTTTTATTTCTCTTCTTTTGATGAGTCTTGGAAAATAAAGTTAGAAGGATGGGCAGGAACGTCTTGGGGCTTGTGGGACGCCAATGAAAACTTTAAATACAGCTAGTTTTATTATCAGTAGGAAATAGAAAACCGTAAATTTAAGAACTAAAATTTATTATCATGTCATATAGAAAGGAACGTCAATTTTCGCTAAGCGGAACAGATTATTCAGATTATGCTGGAGTTGATTTCAGTAAACTGCCATTAAAGAAATTAGAAGAACTTTGGAGAGAGGCACTTGAAAGCGGGATACACGGGCTTTGCTTTAGTATGTATGAAGATGGACAAAAACCAGGCGATATCATTACAGAAAACCAAGTGATAAGAAGAATGGATATTATAAAACCCTATACCAAATGGGTACGTTCTTTTTCGTGTGTCGAAGGCAATGAACATATTCCTCGTATTGCACATAAAAAGGGACTTAAAACCTTAGTCGGGGCATGGTTAGGGGATGATCTTGAGATGAATGAAGCAGAAATAGAAGGGTTGATAACGTTGGCTAAAGAAGGTTGTGTTGACATTGCTGCTGTTGGTAATGAGGTGATGTATCGTAAAGAATTAACCGAAGATCAATTGATGGAGTATATCAATCGTGTTAAGGCAGCTCTGCCGGGAATACCAGTAGGGTATGTTGACGCGTATTATGAATTTTCTCATCGCCCAAAAATTACCGAGGCTTGCGATGTTATTTTAGCAAATTGCTACCCGTATTGGGAAGGATGCCCTATGGAATATTCTTTAAATCACATGCGAGAAATGTATGGACAGGCAGCCGATGCGGGACAGGGCAAACGAGTGATTATTACCGAAACGGGTTGGCCAAGTGAAGGGGGGGAGTCTTAAAGGGGCCGTGTCTTCTAAAGAAAATGCCATGAAATATTTTATTAACGCACAAGCTTGGTCTGCTAAGGAGGATATTGATATGTTTTATTTCTCGTCGTTTGATGAATCGTGGAAAACGGGTGCCGAAGGTGATGTAGGAGCCTTTTGGGGCCTTTGGGACAAAAATGAAAAATTAAAATTTTAGATAATTGTAACGTAATATTTATGAACTTAACCAATAAATTAGACCTTCCTTTTGAAAATGCCATTTGTTATTCGGGATTTAGAGACGGGCAACAACCAGGAGGAATGTGTCCGACCTATAATGAAATTAAAGAAGATCTTTTAATTCTTCAAGGGCAGTGGATGTATCTACGGCTGTATGATTGCGATGAGCATTCAGATATTGTTTTAGAGGTTATTGAAAAGGAAAAGCTGGATTTTAAAGTTATGCTTGGGGCCTATATTGTTGCCGAAATGAATAATTTTGGATGTCCTTGGGGAGTGACCTATACACAGAAGCAACTTGATGAAAATAAAAACATAAACATCGCAAGAATTAAAAAACTCATAAAACTTGCAAATAGGTATCCTGATATTATTTTTTCGTTATCGGCCGGTAATGAAGCCTGTGTGGACTGGACCGATCATTACGTATCTGTAAAAAGTGTGACAGAGTACGTGAAAATGATTAAAAAAGGAGCAAAACAACCGGTTACGTTTTGTGAAAATTATGTGCCATGGCTAAATAAGTTAAAAGCGTTAGTGAATGAGGTTGATTTTATTTCCATACACACTTATCCAGTTTGGGAGTATAAACATATACATGATGCCTTAAACTATACAAAAGACAATTATTACGCTGTCGCTAATAAATACCCTGATAAGCCAGTCGTTATTACCGAGGCTGGTTGGGCAACCAATTCAAACGGGAGAGGGATCGATCAAGAACATGTAAATGAAGAGAACCAAGAAATATATTATAATGATTTGGTTGAGTGGACCACAAAAGAAGAAATTTTAACCTTTGTTTTTGAAGCATTTGATGAATCGTGGAAAGGATCTCCGGAACCGATGGAGCCAGAAAAACATTGGGGATTGTTTAAGGTAGACAGAACACCAAAACGGGCAATGAGTAAACTTTTTAAAGAGCTTTTAACTTAATTTCAACATTCTCATTAAGATAAACATTACCTAAGGATGAACAATATTACTTGGGTTAATTTTATGGATTTAAACAGCATATAATTGCCAATAATCAAGGAGGTAGTATTGATTTCATGATTACTAAAGAGCATGTTGGCGACTGTAAAACTTTAATGGTTTACGGTTTCAATAACAAAAACATTCCCTAAGAATAACCTTGCCGATACAAATCAACTGTATGCGTCTTTATAGTTATATCGAACTCACGTTAAATAGTTCTTTTTGCCGTTACGGTTTAACAATGATGTAACCTCTTCTTGTTTTTTTGTAATGGGTTCCATTCCAAAAATAATAACGTTTACCATGGACGTTTACAATTTTGTAATTTACTGGACGTGTTTTAATAACGGTTACGGGATGAGCTGGTGCTACAACTCTTGTAGCGCACGATGATAATGTCATCATGCAAATTGCTGATAATAATATAAGGCGTGTTTTCATCTGTTCATAATTTATTTGATTTTTATTTGCCAGATGGAATGCCCTGTTAATATTATCGTCCCGATAGCTATCGGGAGGTTTGTAAATTGTTAACGGGCATTTCATGATTTTTTAAGATTTGAGTTTACTATAAACCTGAGTTCGATTAAAAAAGCAAACTACATTATTGTACTGAAATACTGAAATATAGTGATTTGTCATTTCGACGATAGGAGAAATCCCAAAAGAATGAGCGGCAAATTATGAGATTCCTCCTCATTAGCTTCGCTAGCTACTTTCAAGTAAA
>CAXBHA010000139.1:0-6568 GCA_963974955.1 uncultured Yeosuana sp.
AACAATATGCTGCATTAAACCATTACCCATCTATTCTAATTGTTAAGATTTGTTTAATGCCTGGAATGATTTTTCTGTTTGTCTGAAATTCTTTCATCCACTTTTCATGGTCCTTCTCCAACTTTAAAAGCTTTGAGAATTTTATATTTTCTATACCAATTTTATTAATCCTTGACTTTTGAAAATCATAAGAATTCATTTTATTTTCTTTCTTGAATTTCATCTTCTCGGTAACATCTGCTTCTAAGTTTTGAAAAACAATATAGAGCGCTTCATTCAATTCATTTTCTAAATCCTTGTTAGAAGGGATAGTATCTTTCAAATTAAATAGCACGTCACTTTCTACTGAAATTAATCGATTCCAAATATCATTAGCATAGGCTGCATATTGCTTACCATTATCTGCAATAAAAAAACATTGGTAGTGCACTTTTTTATCAAATTGATTCTTAGCGGTTACTTCCCATAAGCTCCAATATCCAGGTGTTTCTTCGTTATGATTAGATTGTAGTACTGGGATTTCTTTGTTATTGTCTACACTACCTATATCATTTAATAGTGTTTTTACCCAATCGTGCTGCAAAGTAATATGTTCAATACCTGGGTTGATTAGTGCTGCCTCAGCATCGAAAGTGATTCTTTTATGGAGTCCATTTACTTTTACATCTATAAAATGTAATAGATTTTTACTAAGCGTTCCTTTATGAATTTTTGTGTACTCCACAATTAATTGTTCGAGCCATTGTGGTAATGGACTGTGTTTAATTTCTGCTGCTTTTTTAATATTAATTTCATCTTCCTGTACTTGAGGCAGGACACCTTCTGTACTTTGAAAATCTCGTAATTTAGATTTTATTTCATGTAACCATTTGTCACCTGCAAATTCAAATTTCGAAGGGTCTAATAAACTCTGTAAATACAACTGATTGATTTTTTTAATGTCTATAGCTGAGTCTAATACATCCGATGTTTTATCAATGCCTAATTGTTCTAAAATATTATTTAATTTTTCCTCTATAACTTCATATACGCGCAAATCAACACTGTTATTGGTTAGCATATTATACGCTTTCACTACATTTTTTTGCCCGATACGATCCACACGACCAATTCGCTGCTCTATCATCATAGGATTCCAAGGCAAATCATAATTGATAATGATATGGCAAAATTGCATATTTAAGGATTCTCCGGCAGCGTCAGTCCCTATCAATATTTGTGACTTGTTTTTAAAATTCGACAAGGCTATTTTACGAGTATCTAAGTCTTGACTTCCATTTATCACCTCACAAGAATAGCCTTTGGATTTAAAAAACTCAAATAACATTTTCTGTGTAGTTCTAAATTCTGTAAATATTAATATTTTAAGATTTTTATCATCCTTTTCTAATTGTAATTCTTGATATTTTTTTAGCAGTGCATCTGCTTTGGCATCTGTTTCCGTTTGCATGCACTCTTTGGCCTGTTCAATCAAATCACAAAGCAAGGCTTCTTCATCCGCTAGACCTTCTCCTGCCGTATGATAGACCCCATCAAAATCAACAGTTTGTTCAAAATCTTCTGATCCACTATCAATTTCATCAGCATAGTTTTCTATGTCATTATCCAAACCATAGCGCAAACGCTCTAACCTACCTTGCATCGCAGAAAGTATTGCAGCGGTAGAACTACTTACCAAGCGCTGAAACAGAATCATTATTAAGCCTGTAGCATTGTTTTTAGAGCGTTTTGCCGTGTTAAAGCCTTTTATTACATAATTAGTAACTGCACTATACAAATCCATTTGTCTTTGGTGCTTATTGATATCTAAAAACACATCAAATCTGTTTGTTTGTCTCTCGTTAAATAGTTTGTTGCCTTCATAATCAACAGCTAATCTTTTTTCTGTACGGATTACGTAAGGTTCCAGTTCATCAATATCTGGTAATCCCTCTCCAACAAAAGCATCGGGATCGAGTAATTGTAATATTCTTCTAAAGTGGTCTGCCTTACCTCTATGTGGCGTAGCAGTAAGTAGTAACACATTCGCTACGGTGTTACATAATTCTTGAGCAAGGATATATCTAGACACTGTGGATGATGCACCTCCCATCTTATGGGCTTCATCGATGATTACTAAATCAAAGTCTGCTTCCAAAACAGCTCCCATTCTGTACTTGTTGTATTCGTCAACTCGCTCTTGTGACCAGCCTTGTCTTTTCTCTAAAGGTTTTAATGCATCCGTGGAAACAATGATTTGATTGTGTTGCGTCCAAAAGTTAAATTCTTCATCGGCATTAATATTAGAGAATGTTCTAGCCATAGAAGTTATCATTTCGGAATCGTACAAATGAAACACTTCATTAAAATGCTCTTTCAATTCACTTTGCCATTGCATCATAGAAGACTTTGGTACAATGACTAAGGTTCTTTTAATATCACCTCTAAGCTTAAGCTCTTTAAGAATTAAGCCGGTCTCAATGGTTTTCCCCATCCCAACTTCATCAGCCAACAAAAAGCGATTTTGCATAGATTGCATTACCTTTTCTAGTACTAATATTTGGTGCGGTAGCGGAATTAAACTACTCTCATAAGGGGCCAATATATTTTTCTTGGCAACTTCATCCTTGATTTTGGCAGCAATAGCTATAAAGCGTATATATGGTAGAGAATACACAGTGTCTTCCGCTTCTAATTCTTCATGGGTGACTTGGAGAAAAGAATTATCTTCCAATATTCGTATCCAAGCTATTTTTTGTCCAAAAACATCCTTTTCACCTAAAATTTCTATTGCTTTTCCTTTGTATAGCATTTAAACTCCCTTAGTTATTGAATTAATTGATTCAATAACTATTGGCATTCCCACATCTGGGCCATAACCATCGGGTCTAGCTTTTACAGATATAAAGGCTCCATCTTCTCTAGGATGAATTATTCTAGATCTTATACCTCCTTGGAAACTTACAATTTCGATAAAAGGAACTAATGTTCCCGAAATTTCCTCATTATCATTAAACACAACTGTAACGTAATCTCTTTCCTTAATATTCTGAGAGCTCAATTCCGTTAAAAAATTATTTATTTCCATCTCTATAATTATAATTATACTCTTGAACTTGCTATATCATAAAATTGCAATAAGACTTCATCTTCCATTAGAAGGTTATTTGGTATTTTATCTCCAATTGTGACAATAGATTTAAAATCTTTATCCTGGTAGCATTGTTTAAAGCCTGCACGCAAGGCTTCAACACGTGCCTCTTTTATTTTCTTAGTTTTTGGCTTAAGTACTTCTTCTTTGTAGCTATCAAACTGACGTAACAAACGCTTGGTACGCAGTTTCTCCAAATCTGCTTCATTTTCTGGATCTGGAGCGTACCATTTACCAGAATCGTCTTTTAAGAAGTTTTCTTCTAAAATTGTAGCTAACTCCGGAATCACATCTCCTTTACGCACACCTGCCAAAGCCTGCATCCATTGTGGTTGAATATCTTGATACGCTAAGGATTTTTCAATTAAAACATTTTTTAACCATAACACACCATCTTGTTCTGAGGAAACGAGGACAGATAGTTGGATAAACTCCGGATTCTCCTTTTTCTTTTTATCGTATTCCTGTACTTGCTCATTAGTAAAGAACATACCATCACGTTCTATAAAACGCTCACGCAAACCTTGTTGAAATTTACTTGCATCAATAGGTACAGGTAAACCTTTTTGCACATAAAATGCAATGAGTCTGTCAAATAGAATTTTTGGACTGCGCTCTATAATAGCAGTTGTAGAATTGCCTGACGTTAAATGGATAGGTAAGTGATGCAAATGCTCATCTACAAAATCCCATATAGCAACAGCTTTGTTTTCCTGTTGTTTAAATTTTTCATCAAATTCAGAAGAAGGTTTATAACATGATATAACTAAATCTTGTTTTACCGCAGTAACAGTAGTAACAGCTTTAAAACTGCCCTGTTTCTTATCTATGGCTGCAAGATTAGCTACGACAAAACCTGCACTTTGTATTGAAGTTTGGATACCATTCCAAACTGCAGCACTGGTATTACTAAACTCAACTGTCATCCATCTTCCGGACTTCAAGATTCTATAATATTCCTTAAAACAGATAGACATTAGATTTTGATAATCTAATATAGATTTATTTTGAAATTTATTTTCAATTGCTTCTTCTAAATTATTGGTTCTTACTTTTAGCCAAGCTTCCCAAATAAGATTCAATTCCGAATACATAATATTTGCACCGAACGGAGGGTCAGTAAAAATATAATCTATTGAATTGCTGTCAATCATAGAGTTAGAGGCTGAACCAGTTTGTACTATATTATTATCTTTAATTAAAAGGAGCCCTTTTGCAATATCTTTTAATTTTCTTGCTAGTAATTTAGGGGCTGCATTTTCTGTCCAAAAAGAAGGAAAATATAATGTTCCGGAAACGGTTCCCATTTTTCTATCTAACGTAAACTTGTACATTCTTGTAGTTCTAATCATTGAAGCGGTAATCCACATTTTTAAAGGATTACCATCTAATGATTGCCATAAGGCACTTAAAAAGATAAGATTTCGTCTTGAGTAAAATTGATGAATAAAATTTACTCCATTAGAATTCATTGGTTGAGAAGTATTGTAGCCTTCATATAATTCAAGAAGAGGAACGAATGTATCGATGTGATACTCTTCAATTTTATTTAATAACTCAAGATCATCATCGTTTATTGGTCTTTCATACCTTTTTCCTTTAAATATATAATTTGCCAGAACAGGAATTGTTTTTGTTGTTTTTACAGTCTTATTAATAATATTATCATACTTAGTTTCCCAAACTCTTTCACAAGTTTTTTTACTTAAAGTAGTTCCACAATTTTGACAAGGAAATTCACTATTAATAGTTTTGTTTTCTAGATCTACTGACTGATTGAATAATACCACTTCAGACCCACAATTAAAGCACTCGAACACATCGCTCCAAACAAAATAACTAACTGTTCCAAAATTTTTATCATCATGCCTGATTTTGTATAACCAACCTAATTCGTTGTTAACTTTTTTTAATGAACTTTCTGCTTTATTAATAAAATCATCAATATTTGTTTTGATATTGAAATTTGAAGCAATAAATGATGCTGCAGGGCTTAAATCACCACAAATAGTATTTCTTTTTCCCCATTGATAGTTGATATTTTCAATCTCAATTTTCCTCTTCATGACAGGCTCTGGATTCGAGCACAAATTCCCGGCTACACCTGTCATTCCTGTTCCTGCAAACCCATCATAAACGATATCACCAGGTTGGGTGTAATGCATTAAATATCTCATTATAGCTGGATGAGGTACTTTGGTGTGATATGAATGTGCCATGTAAATAGGATTATTTTTTCCTTCACTTACATCAGCGGCATACGGTTCATCAATTTCAAAATTTGCTTCTCTCTTACCTTCCTTTTCTAATTGTTTTTTTTCTTCTTCCCATTCATTAATAAATTCATTGAGCCACGGGTTCGGGCATGCTGTGTAATATGGAGGATCTGATAAATTTAAAATATCCTCATCTTCCCCAATAGGGAAGCCTTCCATTTTTTTTAGTTCTGGTAAGTGCTTACGCAATTCTTCTCTAAAGTAGATTCTTCTTTCTTCTTCAGAGTTGAAGGTTTTGCCTAAAACTGTTATTTGTTTTGTATCTTCTGGAATCATGCTTCTACCTGTTCTTTTGTGTCTATTACTTCTATGTTAATATCCGATAATTGACTTTCTAATTCATTAATTATAAGCTCAATTCTGCATTCTATAAATTGATCTAAAGCATCCTTTGGCATTTCCTCCATACGTGCCCATTGTACTATTTCTTTCGGTAGTATATGTGACTTTATAACGCCTTCAAAATTTGGATTTTGGTCATATTCCTTAACATACTCCAAAGGTGCCCTATCGCTAATATCTAAATTGGTTATTTGAGTCAAATAAGCAATATTCATTAAGCTATTATGATTTAGTGAGTTCTTTTCAGCATGTTGTGCCAGATAATTGGTTGGAAAAATGTGATGTAAATTTGGCTTATCTGAAGTGAAAAAGAAATTATCAGCGATTACAAAACGATCCGTAGACTTCCAATCCAAAGGTTGCTTGTTAGCGTACAATGCCAATATTGACCTTGAAATTCTACCTTTTGAACTATATGAAGAATTTCTAAGTGTATTTTTATCAATTAAGAAACGCTCAAAACGAACTTCATTATTTTTCTTTTCATTATTTAAAAGCTCAATATGGGTATTAATGTCTCCGGTGTTAGACAGTAAGTCTGTATTATGAAAAGAATGATACCAAAAGTATTTCTTTAAAAAATAGTAATTAGGGTTTTGATTTTTATAGAAGTAATTAGAAATCGTTAAATAAAAATATCGATAAGGTATTAATTGTGGTCCTTTTAGATTTAGAGTGTTTTCAAAGAAATCAAAGGTTTTTAAAATAGCCTTTTTTGCTTCCTTCCAGATTGATTCTATGTGTTCCGTGGTGATATCATTAAGATATCGAGGTGTGATGTTACGAATACCTGAATCTTCAATGTTTTCTCTAATGAGCA
>CAXBHA010000140.1:0-6519 GCA_963974955.1 uncultured Yeosuana sp.
TAATCGTTACCATCATTTTCGAAATCGAAAGACCTGTGCGAATCATGACAAGTAGCACAAGAAATAGCTGTAGGGGTTGGGATATCAACTGCTGTTTTTCCGGTAATATAGTTTACATAGCCTTCATTTGAATGGCAACGAGAGCACGATGCTCTACCACCTGCGTATGCAACTGTTGCGCCGGCAGCATGTTGAGATGAAGAAAAAGAAGCAATAATTGGGTCACGATGCGTTAAGGAGTGGCATGAAATACATGCCGCAGCTGAGGCATCTACACCATTTACACCATCAATTCCATCAACCCCATCTGCTCCAGCCGGACCAGCAATGGGTGTATATTCACTGGTACACTGGAAAAACATAAAACTTGTTGCAATTACAACTAAGTTTAGTATTAGTTTAAAATTTTTCATAATAACTGTATTTGATATTTTATATTTAAAATCTTGGTGTAAAATTATGTAACATATGTTGCCCAAAAAATGATTTTTGTCATGTATCAAAATATTTTTAAAAATCTTGAAAATTGTATTATAATTGAGGTTTTTGTTTATAACTGATGATAAATTAACGTCCTAAAAAAAAGATTTATTAGTATTTTTAACCCTCCTTATTTTTTTTGATTTAAATTACGTATGTACTTAATATTTGATACTGAAACCACTGGATTGCCTAAACGATGGGACGCACCAATTAGTGATACCAACAATTGGCCACGGTGTATACAAATTGCATGGCAATTACATGATCGCTTAGGCAATTGCATAGAGCATCAAGATTATTTAATACAACCAGAAGGATTTAATATACCTTTTGATGCTGAAAAAATACACGGTATTTCCACAGAACTGGCACAAGAGCAGGGTGTTCCGTTATCAGTAGTATTAGAAAAATTTAATGCAACATTAAATAAAACAAGCTTTATTGTTGGTCAGAATGTGACGTTTGATTTAAATATCGTCGGGGCTGAATTTTTCAGGGAAAGTCTTGTCAACGTCTTGCAGGAGTTACCGGTTTTAGATACCTGTACAGAGCATACGGCTAGCTTATGCCAGTTACCCGGCGGACGCTATGGCAAATTTAAATTGCCTACACTGTCAGAATTGCACTTGTTTTTGTTTAATGAACGCTTTGTGGAGGCGCATAATGCCACGGCCGATGTGGAGGCTACCGCACGGTGCTTTTTCGAATTGATTCGTTTAGGAGAGTTTACGAAGGAACAGTTGGATGTGCAACCCGATTATTTTAAAGCATTCAATCAAGCCAATCCAAATGAAATTCAGCTTTTAGGATTAAACCATATCAATCTAAAGAGTGAAAGTGCCAAAATAAGGGAGCGACTAAAAAAAGCTGTAACGAGCACTGTTTCAACACAGGAAATTAAAGAAAATATAGCAGAATTGGCTGAGGTTGATTTTGTTCATTTACATAATCATTCGCAATTCTCCATTTTACAATCTACCATTAGTATAAAACATTTAGTAGCCTCGGCGGCTAAACATCAAATGCCTGCCGTTGCCTTAACCGATCATGGTAATATGATGGGGGCTTTTCATTTTGTTAAGGAAGTCACCTTTCATAATAAAGCTGTTAAGTTGAAAAATGATCAAGCAATAGCTAAAGGAAACATGCCCGTAGAAAAAGAAATAAAACCCATTTTGGGTTGCGAGTTTTTTGTTTGTGAGGATCATTTAGATAAATCACGGAAGGATAATGGCTATCAAATCGTGCTTCTTGCCAAAAGCAAAACAGGCTATCATAATTTGGCAAAACTATCATCAATTGCTTACACAGAAGGCTTTTATTATGTCCCCAGAATTGATAAAACGTTACTTAAGAAATATAAGGAGGATTTAATTGTTCTCACAGGAAATTTGTATGGTGAAGTACCAAACAAAGTTTTAAATCTTGGTGAAAATCAAGCTGAAGAAGCGCTGCTTTGGTGGAAAGATGAATTTAAGGATGATTTGTATGTAGAACTTATGCGCCATAATCAAGAAGATGAAAAGCGCGTTAATCAAGTTTTAATAAAATTAGCAGAAAAACACGATATTAAACTTGTGGCTACTAATAATTCCTATTACGTAGATCAAGGAGATGCCAATGCACACGATATTTTACTTTGTGTAAAAGACGGTGAGAAGCAAGGAACACCCATAGGAAGGGGACGAGGTTATCGGTATGGGATGCCTAATAAGGAGTACTATTTCAAGTCATCCGACGCGATGAAAACCTTGTTCAAGGATATCCCTCAAGCCATTTTGAATATTCAGGAAGTGGTTGATAAAATTGAAGATTATCAATTGTCACGTGACGTATTACTTCCCAAGTTTGAAATTCCGGATACCTTTGAAAACGAAGATGATTATTTACGCGACATAACCTATAAAGGAGCCGAAAAACGGTATCCAGAAATCACGCTTGAGATTAAAGAACGTCTTGATTTTGAATTGGATGTTATTAAAAACACAGGCTATCCAGGGTATTTTTTAATTGTAGAGGATTTTATTCGCGAAGCTCGAAAGATGGATGTGTCTGTGGGTCCGGGACGAGGTTCGGCAGCAGGCTCTGTAGTGGCCTACTGTCTTTGGATTACTAATATTGACCCGCTTAAGTACGACTTGCTTTTTGAGCGTTTTTTGAATCCGGACCGTATTAGTATGCCGGATATTGATATTGATTTTGATGATGAAGGGCGCGGACGTGTTATGGATTATGTGATCAATAAATACGGAAGCAATCAGGTCGCTCAAATTATTACCTATGGTACCATGGCGGCCAAATCGTCCATTAGAGATACTGCTAGAGTATTGGATTTACCATTATTTGATGCCGACAGAATTGCAAAATTAATTCCAACCATGTCTAAACTAAATAAGATTTTTGGTTTAGATGAAAAAGAATTAGCCAGCAAATTCAGGGCAGAAGATTTGGAAAAAGTGAATCAGCTTTTAAATATTTCAGAAGGTGATGACTTAGAGGCCGAAACCGGGAATTTAGCCAGACCACTTGAGGGCTCTTTAAGAAATACAGGGATTCATGCCTGTGGGGTTATTATAACACCCAGTGATATCACCGATTATGTTCCGGTTGCAACCGCCAAAGATTCTGATTTATACGTGACGCAATTTGACAACTCGGTTGTTGAGGAGGCAGGTTTGCTGAAGATGGATTTTCTTGGTTTAAAAACACTCACCTTAATTAAGGATACCGTTAAAATTGTAAAAGCGAAACACGGTATTTTGCTCGATCCAGATACCTTTCCGTTGGATGATGAGAAAACCTTTGAATTATTCCAAAAGGGAGAAACCGTAGGTGTGTTTCAATACGAATCGCCCGGAATGCAAAAACATCTTAAAGATTTAAGACCAACGGTTTTTGACGATTTAATTGCGATGAATGCATTATATCGCCCTGGCCCCATGGAGTACATACCAAGCTTTGTAAAACGAAAACATGGTGAAGAAACCATTGCGTACGATTTGCCTGCTATGGAGGAATATCTTAAAGAAACGTATGGAATAACTGTTTATCAAGAACAGGTGATGTTATTGTCGCAAAAGCTGGCCAATTTCACCAAAGGTGAGGCAGACGTCCTTAGAAAGGCGATGGGAAAAAAACAAATCGCGGTTTTGGATAAAATGAAACCAAAATTTATTGAACAAGCTGGAGCCAAGGGACATGACAAAGATAAGCTGGAAAAAATCTGGAAAGACTGGGAAGCCTTTGCTAGTTATGCGTTTAACAAATCGCACTCGACCTGCTATGCTTGGATAGCGTATCAAACGGCGTATTTAAAAGCACATTATCCTGCAGAATACATGGCTTCGGTATTGTCAAATAACATGAACGATATTAAGCAAGTTACTTTCTTTATGGAGGAATGTAAGCGCATGCGATTGGATGTTTTAGGACCCGATGTTAACGAATCCTATTATAAATTTTCTGTAAACAAAGACAATGCGGTTCGATTTGGAATGGGTGCTGTAAAAGGCGTAGGACATGGTGCAGTTATGACCCTTGTTGACAATAGAAAAAAAGAGGGTCATTACAAATCAATTTTTGATTTAACCAAGCGTGTCGATTTAAGAGCGGCCAACAAAAAAGCATTTGAAAACTTAGCATTGGCTGGAGGGTTTGATTGTTTTGCCGACACCCATCGGGCGCAATATTTTCATGATGATGGAGATGGTATTACATTTTTGGAAAAGGCCATAAAATATGGGGCAAAACATCAAGAAAATGAAAATTCGGCTCAGGTGAGTCTATTTGGAGATGCGAGTGATGTTCAAATAGCCGAACCACAAGTGCCTCCTTGCGAATCTTGGGGCACCATGGAAAAATTAGCTCGTGAAAAAGAGGTGGTTGGGATATATATTTCAGGGCATCCGCTTGATGATTTTAAAACCGAGATGAACACGTTTTGCAATGCAAGTTTAGCCATGTTTAAAAATCTGGATGCTTTTGTGAACAGAGAACTTGTTTTTGGAGGTGTGGTAACCGATGTGCAACACCGTGTAAGTAGGCAAGGAAAAGGATGGGCATTATTTACCGTGGAAGATTATACCGACAGTTTTGAGTTCAGGATTTTTGGTGAAGAGTATTTAAAGCACAGACATTTCTTGATGAAAAACAGCTTTGTTTTCGTAAAAGTACTTATTCGTGATGGTTGGATAAATAAGGATACAGGTAAAAAGAGCGAACCTCGCTTGCAGTTTAATAATTTCCAATTATTGCATGATGTTATGGAAAGTTATGCTAAAAAATTATCTATTCAACTCGATATTAAGGATATTGAAACCGATAAGATAGTGGCTTTAAAGGAACTTATTCAAATGCATCCAGGAAACCAAGTTCTCAATTTTGTAGTATATGATAATGATGAGAATATTAAACTTAATATGCCCAGTAGAAAACAAAAAGTAAGGATTTCGCAAGAATTATTAGAGGAGTTAGAAAACAATGATGTGTTTTATAAGTTAAATTGATTATGAATGAAAATCTATTATTCGATATAGTTTATGAAGTTTTAAGGAATGAAGAAGGCAAATTAGCACTTATTGATGAAGGTATTTTTTTCTCACCTGAATTATATTTAGCTTTTGTTTTAGGCAAAGAAATTAAGATTAATGAGTTAGTAATCTTTGGTGAAAAAGTAAAATAGGGAAGAGAGATTAACTTAAAAAACGGAGGTCCAACAGACTTTGTTTTTGAAACCAAAAATGAATTGTTTGCTTTTGAATTGAAAATTAGAAGCACTTTTCATTCTTATGAAAAAGACATAGTTAAGTTATCTGAAACTCAGAATCCAAAAAAAGTAAACAAATATTTTATTGCTTTAATTGATACTTGGTGTGATAATAAAAATATTGACCCACGAATATTATACCTTAATAAAAGAGAAAATTTGAAATTAATAGACATCAAGGCATTTCCTACTAAACAAAATAGGTATAACAAAGATGTTTGTTGTTCTTTCGGAATATGGACTGTTAATTCTTAATTGATTTCGAGCAAAGGCCAGTAGTGGTATCTTTTTTAAGATGCTGAAATTAATTCAGGACGAGAAAAAGATAGAGCGGATAGCCTGACATTTTGGTTAACAAAATGATGCGCCAATAGATTATAACACAAAATAATAAAACTATAAGTAAAACAAATTGATAGGTTGTAAGCTTTAGAGAATTTTTTGACTAATTTTGTAAAATAATTTCAAGTAACACACAATTAAATTAAAATATTATGGCATTAGAGATAACAGATGCATCGTTTGAAGAAACTGTATTAAAAAATGATAAACCTGTAATGGTTGATTTTTGGGCAGCTTGGTGTGGACCATGTAGAATGGTAGGACCAATTATTGAACAAATAAGTGATGAATATGCTGGTAAAGCGGTGGTAGGTAAAGTAGATGTTGATGCGAATCAAGAATTTGCTGCAAAATATGGAGTGCGTAACATTCCAACAGTTTTAATATTCAAAAATGGTGAAGTTGTGGGTCGTCAAGTTGGTGTAGCGCCTAAAAATGCTTATACAGACGCTATTGATTCGCTATTATAGTAGAAATAATAAAAAGAAGCTTAAAAGGTTTGCCGTAATGGTAAACCTTTTTTTATTTTAGATGAAACAAAAATTAATTTGAATGTCCGTAATTTGCCATAAGTCTGAAAATATAATAATTTTGTCATTCCGACAAAGGAGGAACCGCATTGATTTTAATGGATTCTTCATTTCGTTTCACTCCATTCTGAATGACAAAAATGGTATTATGAATGAATACGGACATTCAAAAAATTAATTAATTTTAAACAATTGTAAAATTTATACAGGCGAAAATTAAATATTATGAGTAAACAGATAAAAATTCAAGATGCCATTGATAGTAAATTAATAGGGGAACGAAAGGTATTTCTTTGGGGTCAAGTAGATGATAAATCGGCAAAACACGTGATTGATAGATTATTGTATTTAGATACTCTTGAGGTTAAAGATATCCACCTATACGTTAATAGTCCTGGG
>CAXBHA010000141.1:0-6474 GCA_963974955.1 uncultured Yeosuana sp.
GAGATAGGTGTCATGGAGGTTTCTAATAACGGCTGCATAAGCCAAAAACCGGTTGGTATAAGCAAGCATAATTAAAGATATTGCCGAAAATAAAAGTGCGGGCGTGGTAAGCGTTAATTGTTCCATGTATTTAAATTAGTTTTTATAAATCAATCAGTTTTAGCCCAAAGGCTTTTACTTTTTCCCAGTTGGTATATTCTATTTCTGCATCTTTATTTGTGGGACCTTTGGTCATCCACATGATGAGTTGAATCATTTTTCTATCAAAAAAAGTATATTTTTTATAATCTATTTTTCCTGCAAACAAATTAACTGAAAAGAAAATCGATGTTTTGCTTTCAAGCTCCTCTTTATGTGTCTTTATAAATTTAATAATGTTTTTGTTGTGGACACCGTAACGAATGCTGGACCCAATCACAATTTTGTTGTAAGAACTAAGGTCGCCATTAAAGTCATCAATTGAAAAAAGATCGACATCTTGATGGTGTTCTTTTAATTGTTTTCGAAGCGCATTACAAATTTTTAGGGTCTGCCCATCTACAGATGAATAGATAAATAAAAGGTTGTTTTTCATGGTACTTTTAAATAGTTAAAGTTACGCATTTAGGTTTAAAATTAATAGCACCCTAAAGGTTAATTAATAATACTTTTCTTATTTTAGGACCATGCAAGAAGATTTTTTACATTATATCTGGAGACATAAGAAATTTGATATTTCTAAAATTAAAACAACCACCAATGAAATAATTTCGGTGGTCTCAGTTGGTGAGTACAATCAAAATGCGGGTCCGGATTTCTTTAATGCACACTTAAAAATCAATAATCAACTGTGGGCTGGAAATGTGGAGATTCATTTAAAATCATCCGATTGGTTTTTACATAATCATGAAACCGATGTTAATTATGATAATGTTATACTACATGTGGTTTGGGAACACGATACGGCTGTATATAGAAGAGACAACACTATAATTCCAACTTTAGAGATAAAAAGATACGTTTCAAAGGATGCTTTGAATAATTACGGGAAGTTATTTTCAAAATCACAAAAATGGATTAATTGCGAGCATGATTTTTATAGTGTTGATGATTTTATTGTAAACCATTGGCTGGAGCGCTTATACTTTGAGCGCCTTGAGAAAAAATCTGGAATGATTAAACAGCTTCTAACGGATTCAAAAAATAATTGGGAAACGGTTTTATATAAAATGTTAACTAAAAACTTTGGGTTAAAAGTAAATGGCGATTCCTTTTTAAGTGTCGCCAATTCTATAGATTTTTCAATCGTTAGAAAATTACAATCCAACCAAGCGTCTTTGGAAGCCTTATTTTTTGGACAGGCAGGGTTGCTGGATGGTGATATCCAAGAACCCTATTATTTAAATTTAGTAAAAGAATATACATTTTTAAAACAAAAGTTTAGTGTGTCGAATAAAAATGTCGCGCCTGTACAATTTTTTAGATTAAGACCAGCAAATTTTCCAACCATTCGCTTCTCACAATTAGCCAGTTTATATCATTCCCATCAAAACTTATTTTCAAAAGTTATTGAATTGACTACCATCAAGGAATTTTATTCATTATTTTCGGTTAGTGCGTCTATTTTTTGGGAAAACCACTATACGTTTAGTAACGTGTCAAAAGTCTCAAAAAAAATAGTGACCAAATCGTTTATAGATTTAATTTTAATAAACACTATTATACCAATAAAATTTAGTTATGCCTTGTATAATGGAAAACAAATAGAAGACGACATTGTAAAATTAATTCAAGAAATTACCTCTGAAAAAAATAGTATTGTAGAAAAGTTCGACACATTAAAACCCGTTTCGAAATCGGCCTTGCAGTCTCAGGCGCTAATTCAACTTAAAAATGAATATTGCAGCAAGAATAAGTGCTTACAATGTGCAATAGGCAGTGAAATATTAACAAGAAATCATTAATTTGCAGCATGAAATGCCCATTAACAAGTTTCAAAGCAATCTAGTGATAAAAGGGACATTCCATCTAACCAATAAAAAAGCAATAAAAATTAACTGATGAATATTTTTTATAAAACCTTACTGTATTTTCAAAAGCATGGGTATTACGTGTGTCAACGTATCGCAGACAGACTGGGTATTAGGGCTAAAATAGTTCGCACCTCATTTATGTATCTCACCTTCGTTACTTTAGGGTTTGGATTCGCGTTATACGTTTTTATTGCCTTTTGGATGGGTATTAAAGACTTAATGTATACCAAAAGATCTTCGGTTTTCGATTTATAAGCGCTAATGAATCCTATAATTAAACTATTTAGAATAAAGATTTTTAAGGCTGTAATATTGCTTGTTGTTTTGTTGGGGGTTGGTATTGCAGGGTATAAAATAATTTCAGGGTATTCGTACTTAGATGCTCTTTACATGACGGTTATAACGATGACCACTGTTGGATTTGGTGAGGTAAGACCTCTTGATGTGCATTCCAAGATTTTTACCGTATTTTTAATTTTAGCCAGTGTTGTTATTCTTGGATATGCCTTATCGGTAATAACAGAATATATATTGAGCAAAAGCAATGTTGAAGAATTAAAACGAAAAAAAATGCAAAAAATGATTGATAGTTTTAAAAACCATGTTATTATTTGTGGTTATGGCCGAAATGGAAAACAAGCAGCCATTAAATTATTGGCCCACAAAAGGCCCTTTGTTATAATTGATCGAAATAAGGATATGGTACCACGTTTACAAGCAGATAACGTGCCTTTTGTAATCGGCAATGCAAATGAAGACGAAACACTCATTCAAGCCGGAGTTGCTAGGGCGTCCAGTTTAATATCTGCACTTCCAAATGATGCAGATAACTTATTTATTGTTCTTTCTGCACGGCAAATTAATAAAACCATTAACATTATAAGCAGAGCATCTTTAGAAACCAGTTATTCTAAATTGAAATTCGCAGGTGCCAATAACGTGATATTGCCCGATAAAATTGGAGGAGACCACATGGCTTCGTTGGTTGTTGTGCCAGGATTAATGGAATTTATTGATAATCTTTCTATTATAGGAAAATCAAATATAAATATTGAAGAGATCCCAGCTGAAAAATTATTTAAATCTGGAACTATTGGAACCATCAAGGATTTAGACCTTCGTAAAAAAACCGGCTGTACTGTAATTGGATATAAAGATGAACATGGGAATTATATTGTAAACCCAGAGGCAGAGCTTACCTTGGCATCAAATTCTAAAATAATTGTACTAGGAAGGCCAGAACAGATACAGGTTCTCAATTCAGAATACAACATAAATTGATTAATTTCTTTGAATGTCCTTAATTTGTCAAAAGTCTGAAAATACAGTAATTTTGTCATTCCGACAAAGGAGGAACCGCATTGATTTTCAATGGATTCTTCATTTCGTTTCACTCCATTCTGAATGACAAAAATGGTATTATGAATGAATACGGGCATTCAATTAATTTCTTAATCTTAAGAATTCCTCGATGGCTCTGCGATACGAGGATAGTCGGTTTCAAGAATTTTTTTATTTTAACGGGCGATTTTTTTAAAACCCGTTTTTTTTTAGCATCTTGCCATCTTTTAATAAGAATAATTAAAAAAACGCTAACTAACACTAGAGCCTTATGAAGAAATATCTTCTTTCAATTTTTACCTTAATAGTACCTTTTTTAACATATGCCCAAGAAACAACCTCTGAACATATTGACAGGGTTTTCAAAGACTATACAGGTTGGTTTGTTGATGCAATTTTTTATGAAATTCCTTTTTCTGAAGAATATAAAATTCCATGGGTGTTAATAGTATTAGTGGGAGGCGCTGTATTTTTCACTGTTTATTTCAAGTTTATAAACTTTACAGGATTTAGAACAGCTTTAAGAGTGGTTCAAGGAAAATATGAAGATATTGAGAAGCATGGAGCTGATACCCTATACGGGGATCCAATAGATAATGTAGATCATAATATAATTAAGACCTTACGAGATGATAGCGCTCATGGAGAAGTGTCCCACTTTCAGGCTTTAACAGCGGCATTGTCTGCTACAGTTGGTTTAGGAAATATTGCAGGTGTAGCTGTAGCCTTATCTATTGGAGGTCCTGGTGCAACATTTTGGATGATTCTTGCTGGTCTTTTCGGTATGGCATCAAAATTTGCCGAATGTACGCTTGGAGTTAAATATAGAGACGTAGGAAAAGATGGTACAGTTTATGGAGGGCCTATGTATTATCTTACAAAAGGCTTAAAAGAAAAAGGAATGGGCAGATTTGGAAAGATCCTAGCAGTTATTTTTGCCATTTTTGTGATAGGAGGTTCTTTTGGAGGTGGAAATATGTTTCAAGCCAACCAAGCTGCAGCTCAATTTATAAAATTATTTGATTTTCAAAATTCAAATGCAGGAATGTATTTTGGGATAGCTATGGCTGTAATTGTTGCTGTAGTAATTATAGGAGGTATTAAAAGAATTGCCTCTGTAACAGAAAAGGTGGTGCCATTTATGGCAGGAATTTATGTTTTAGCGGCTTTAGTGATTTTAGGTGCGAATTGGCATTTAATTGATGATGCTTTTGCACTGATTTATCATGGCGCTTTTTCAGGTTTAGGAATTGCCGGCGGACTTGTTGGGGTTATGATTCAGGGAATTCGCCGTGGAGCGTTCTCTAATGAAGCTGGGGTGGGTAGTGCTGCAATTGCCCATTCAGCAGTAAGAACAAAATATCCAGCCAGTGAAGGAATTGTTGCGCTATTAGAACCTTTTGTAGATACTGTTGTTATTTGTACTATGACAGCTTTGGTGATTGTTATAACTAATTTTAATGGGAGCATTATGGAGTATGGCGTACCAATTAAAGAAGGTGTAGAGCTTACTGCCATAGCGTTTGATTCAGTAATTCCCCATTTTTCAATAATATTAACTATTGCTGTTATTTTGTTCGCGTTTTCAACAATGATTTCTTGGTCTTATTATGGTATGCAAGGGTGGGTGTTCCTTTTTGGTAAAGGCAAGAAAACAGATTTAGTTTATAAAATTTTATTTTTGCTTTTTGTTGTTATTGGATCGTCTATTAGTCTTGGAGCTGTGATTGATTTCTCTGACGCCATGATTTTCGCAATGGTTGTTCCAAATATTATTGGAGTTGTTATTTTATCTCCAGTTATAAATAGAGAATTAAAAAAATATTTAAATGCCATTAATGTAAAACATGAGGCAATGGATGAAGGAGCTGAAGATTTAACAAAGCATATGTAAAACGAATTAATACATTAATAAATATGAAATCCCATTTCACGTTTTCCAAAAGTCAACGGAAAGGGATTTTTTTGTTGGTTTTAATTATAATAGTGTTACAATGTTTGTATTTTTTTATTAATTTTTCTCAGCCTGACATTATAGTAAACAGGCAAGAACTAAATAAATTTCAAAAGGAGATTGACTCATTACGAGCCGTCGAAATTGAAAAACGAACGCCAAAAATATATCCATTCAATCCAAATTACATTACAGATTATAAAGGATATACATTAGGCATGAGTAATTATGAAATTGATAGATTGATTGCTTTTAGAAATGAAGGAAACTGGATTAATTCAGTACAACAGTTTCAAGACATAACTAAAGTATCAGATTCGTTATTAAATAGAATCGCACCCTATTTTAAATTTCCAGAGTGGATTACAAACCCAGATGGCGTGTCTAAAAATTATCCAGTGGATCATTTTAGCGAACAGGCCAGATGGCGTGCTGGAGAATCAAATAACAAGCCTAAAATGTTTTCTCAAAAACAGGATTTGAATACTGCAACAGCACAACAGCTTCAAAAAGTAAATGGAATTGGGGTATATTATTCAGAAAAAATCATCAAACTTAGAAATAAATTTATTGGTGGTTTCATTGCAGATGTCCAACTTCAAGATGTGATTGGATTAACCCCTGAAGTAATTGAAAAAATAACCAATGAGTTTACGGTAAAATCACCAAGAAAAATTATAAAGATTAATTTAAACAAAGCTACCATTGATGAGCTCGTCACAATTCAGCACATTGATTATGGTGTCGCTTACAATATTATAGAACAACGACAGTTAAGACAGGGATATGCATCTTTGGATGAATTAGCAAAAGTTAAAGACTTCCCTATAAATAAAATCGAGATAATTAAATTATATTTGTCGCTCGATTAAAAAAATAAAAAAACAGTATATGAATAGTATGTACTTCACCGAAGAACATAAACTTTTTAGAGAAAGCATTCAGGATTTTTTAAAAAAGGAAGTAGTTCCACATATTGAAAAATGGGAGAAATCTGGAAGTATCGACCGGTTTATTTGGAAGAAATTTGGCGACATGGGATTTTTTGGTATTTCGTACCCAGAAGCCTATGGAGGTTTAAATTTGGATCTGTTTTATGCAGTCATTCTTTTAGAAGAGCTTCAAAAAATTAATTCAGGTGGTTTTGCTGCGGCGATTTGGGCCCAT
>CAXBHA010000142.1:0-6466 GCA_963974955.1 uncultured Yeosuana sp.
CTTGAAAACTGTTGAGGGTCACACCTCCGGGGGTTCGAATCCCTCTTTCTCCGCGGAAAGTCCTATAAACGGTAACTAAAACCCTCTAAATCAATTATTTAGAGGGTTTTTCATTTTAGATGATATCAAATAATATCATTTAAAACCATTTAAAAAGGGGCAAATTCGGTGTCACTTAAAAGCTCACTCCAACTGACACCGAATTGAAGTTAACAAATTGATTAACAAATACTTACGATTGGTTGCGTTTAATGTTTTTTTTGTAAATTGAAGAGAATTTTAAATTTATTCGGTGTCACATTCTCTATCTCTTCTGTTTTATGTAAAAAAAAGTAAGGCCGATGAACACGGTATGGCTAACATTTATCTGCGCATAACCCTTGATGGTCGAAGGGCTGAGTGTAGTATTCATAGAAAAATTCATTCTAGTGAATGGAACTCCAAAACCCAACTTGCATTGGGTAATTCCATGGTATCACAAGAAGTTAATCGAGAGCTTGGCGTAATTAAAAATAAGATTTACTTAATTCAACATCAATTTCAAAGAGTTGAGAAGGAATATACAGCCATCGATTTGCGCGATACTTATCTAGGGAAAGGGAAAACTTTAAAAATGCTCTTGGATATCTTTCAAGAGCATAATGACAAAGTTGAAAGTCTGATTGGAAAAGATTTTGCTGCCGGAACTGCAGAACGCTATCGTACTTGCAAAAAACACGTAACAGCCTTCATAAAGAAGAAATACAAGAAAAATGACATACCTGTACAAGATGTAGACCATAAGTTCATCACAGGGCTAGAATACTATTTGAAGACAACTCGCAACTGCGCGCATAACTCTACCATTAAGTATATCACCAATTTTAAAAAGATAATTCGCATAGCCCATGCAAATGACTGGATTGATAAAGACCCCTTTGTACATTGGAAAGGAAAATTAAAAATTGTAGAACGCGAATTTCTAACGGAAGGGGAAATTCAAAAGATTATTGAACTAGAGCTCCTTATGGAGAGGCTTGAACAAGTACGCGATATTTTTATCTTTTGCTGTTTTACGGGTCTAGCCTATGTTGATGTGAAAAAACTAAATAAAAGTGACATCGTTTTAGGTGCAGATGGTGAAGAATGGGTAAAAACCAAACGCTCTAAAACTGATACTAGAAGTAATATTCCGATTTTACCTATCGCTAAAACAATCATCGAAAAGTACAAAGATAATGAGCTACTAAAAGAAAAAGATTTGGTTTTACCTGTGCTCAGCAATCAAAAAATGAATGCTTACATCAAAGAGATTGCAACTTTGGCAGGGATTGCCAAGAATCTCACGTTTCATTTGGCCAGACATACCTTTGCTACTACCGTTACCCTAACCAATGGCGTGCCTATTGAATCGGTAAGCAAAATGCTTGGCCACACTAACTTAAGAACAACCCAACATTATGCTAAAATTTTGGATATGAAAGTTGGAAAAGATATGGCAATCTTAAGATCAAAGTATGCAGAATAAATTAAAGCGGTTCATTATAGCTCTTCCTCATGTTTGATAGATAGCCAGAAATTGGCCTAGCTGCTTCGTGTCTTATTTCATAACCATTCTCAACAAAATTTTTAGCTTGCGATTTCCAGTTTCTAACGTTTAATCCCCTTTGTAATTTCCATTTTTTCGCATGATAATAGGCGTAGAATTTTCTACCCTCCATTTCAGGCCAATTATTTTCTTTAAAAAAAATTAAAACAGCCAATTCGTTTTTTGGCTTGGCCTGTTTATTTAAGTTTTCTTTTGTTTTATGTTTATAAGAAGGTACCAGATTTTGGCCTGGTTCTGGGACGCTGTTGGACATTTTTTGATACGCTTGTGTCCCAGGGCTTGTACCACTAGTTGTCCCAAATATGGACATCCTCACTTTTGAACCTCTTGCCGGGTGAAAAGAAGGGAAATAGTTTAGATAGCCCCAATCGTTCAAATCTTTTAGATAATTATGATATGTAGTTTTTGACTTGAACTTTGCTTTTTCCATAATGAACTGCCTATTGATGGTCAGCGTCTTTTTGAAGAATTCACGATTCCATTTCTGGAAGAACGCCAGGTATAAGGTAATATGTCCTTGTTTGATTCGCTGGTCGTTGTTGAATCTTTCAAAGACCGCATTTAGGTGAATGATGTAATTTACTTTTTCCATCTGTTCTCAGGGATTTCATTTTCAGGATTTCTCTCTCGATAACGAAGATGCTTCTTTTCCGTGCTATACTTTTTCTCTATGAGCAATGGCTTCTTTGTTGGTGCCGATTGTTCGAAAAGCGAATACAACATTGCCGCCGTAGGTTTGGTCTGAGATTTTTCAATATCCTTTAGTATGGCAATCATTCCGTTCATACGTTTCTTGATGAGTGTCGCCATTCTCGTTTCCAGAGTTTCCATTCGCGGTCCCATAGATTCTGCAGGAGAAATTCCATTCTCCTCAAAAAAGTCTAACATGAGCATCAAAGTCATGGATTGTGATTTTGACATTTTCTTGCAGAATTTTCGAAACCGTAGCGCTACCGAAGTCTTTATTCCTAGCTTCTCAAATCGCTCTTTTTTTAATTCTTCATCCATTTTTTCTGAAATTTTATGCCGTTTTTATTGGGCTGTAAGCGTTTTTTCTGAAAATCGGGCTCAAATACCAAAATTCACAAAAGAGATAATACTCCCGAAACTCCTATTCTCATTGCTGATGGAGAAAAAAATCAAAACGAAACATCGCGCCAGCGTGTTACCCTCTTGCTACTCCATCCCTTCATTTCATTTTGGGATTTCGAACTTTTTACCTGAAGCTAAAAAGCGTATTGAACAATACAATCCGACCACTTTTTTTAGCATGGCAAATATCTGTTTTTTGGTGAATTCTTAGTATTCAAAAGAAAACAATGATATTTATTTAACCCCGTTCCTTATTGAACTACCACAAAATCGAAGCCATATTCAATGGTTCTATTTGGTGTCTATTAGTTGCCAAAATGACATTTATCCAACTACTTATTATATCCAGAGCGTTTCCCTTTTCTTTTTTTTGATGGTAGATTGTTTTTCTCTGGCAGCAGGTTCTTTTAATATTAGCTGACACCTATATTGGTTTTTAAGATATTCCAATTACTTCCCATAGAGCCTTCGCTGTTAACTTTTCTGTAACTGCATCTAAAATTTTGGTTGCGTAAGGACTTATAAAAAAGAGCTTGCGAATGGTTATGCAGTCCGTCTCAAGCCAAATTTAAATCTTTGTGCAAGCAAGTAGAAGCTTGCACCAGTTTTTGGCGAACGTGATTCTTAATTTTTACTTGGGAATGGAGTGTTTCTTTCCAGCGCAACGCAAAGAAGAAACGAAATGAAAAGTCAAAATTCAGGATTGTGTTCAAGATCTATTGTAGTGAAGCTCTTTTCCTGTAATTGAGTTTTTTCGGTGAGATGAAAGGGAATGTGCTGAAAGAAAATATTCTATGCTGTAACAAAGGTTTAGTTAAACGACCGTTTATTTAGACTTTCTAGATTATACGTGTTCAATAGGCTTAGAAAGTTTAATTTAACGTAGCAATTAAGTAGTTTCTATTTTGACCTTTATTTAAACTTTCAGCTATGGTTTTTGGATACGCACGTGTGAGTACAAATGAGCAGAATTTAGATTTACAAATTGATGCTTTTTTAAAATACGGAATGGAAGTCAAGAATATTTATACAGATAAGGTTTCGAGTGCCAGAGAAGATCGTAAGAGTTTAAGTAAGCTTCTAAAATATGCCCGTGATGGTGATACAATAGTAGTTTGGAAATTGGATCGGCTGGCCAGAAGCCTAATTCATTTCACGAACTTTATTAATGTCCTCAATGAAAAAGGTGTTAAGTTCAGAAGTATCACCGAGCCGTTTCTAGACACTACCGATAAGTATTCTCATTCTCAGTTTATTATAAATATTTTGGCAGCTCAGGCACAGCTGGAACGCGATATTATGATCGAACGCACTAAAGCCGGTATGGCTTCTACTAGAGCAAGAGGAAAAGTTTTTGGAGCTCCTAAAAGAATTAGTAAGAAAAATTAGCAAAAATCCATAATTTGTGCTCAGTACTTTAAGGAAGGGAAACTTACAGTCAATGAAATATGTGAACGTGTTGGTGTTCCTGGGGCAACCTATTATAAGTACCTAAGGCACCAAGGACTTGACGGAAAATTAAGGCCTTATAAACAAGAAATTTGAATAATCAATAGTTGCTTTGTTTAAAATTTATATTTAAATTGAACCATTAATAATAATATTGGTTCATTATGGCGGTAATTAGAAAGTCTATCACGTTTACAGAACAACAGGATGCCTATGTCAAAAGTTTGATAAAACAAGGCTTTTACACTAACGACAGCGAATATGTCAGAGATATTATTCGTAAAGACCAAGAGCGAAGAAAACGTATAGTGGATTTGAACGAAGCGCTGATCGAAGGGATGGAAAGCGGTCCATCTGATGCCACAATAGATAGTATTTGGGAAGAAGCCATAATCGAGCACAATGCCGGAAAATAGATATGTAATAAGTCTCAAGGCAAGGAGCGATATTAAGTCCATTGCCAAATACACCATAAAGGAATTCGGAGAAAGTCAATCTTTGAAATATGCGAATGGCCTAAAGGGGATTTTAGGAGAATTAGCAAATAATCCTGAGTTGGGTAGGAGATATGTCGCCGTCAAAAACAAAATGCTATTGCGGTATAGATACAAATCGCATGTAGTTTTTTATTATATCGAAAGCAAAGGAATTTTTATAGTTAGAATCCTTTGAGGCAAGATGGACTTTCCAAAGCACCTGAAGTAAAGTTTAAACAAAGGATGATTCCAAGTAAATATATCTCGAAGCTCAATGATGAGGCCTACTCAATTGTCCCAGAGGTATATTCTGAGTCTGAGCTTGACCAAATATGTGGATTGATAACAGAGTTTGAACTTGAAGGAACTTCAATTCTAAAATCAAAAGATATATTTGCAATCAGACAACTATTAAATTAAAGTTTAAAATATGAAAATATTCCTTCTTACCTTCTGTCTAACAACCCTTTGTTTTCAAAGTCAAAGTCAATCTAAGGAAACTCAGTTCGAAAAGGCCATTGCTCTATTAAGCCAAGGGAAATACAAACGAACGGTCAAAGAATTAAACAAGGCGATTAAAAACGATCCGGATGCTCAAATAGCTCATTTTATTAGAGGTTTGGCAAATTCGGATTTGGGTAATTATGAATTGGCAATTGTTGATTTTACCGAAGCTATTAATCGTGATAATGAAATATCCAAGGCTTTTTACCACAGAGGATTGGCAAATTTAGAACTTAAGAACTTTGAAGAGGCCGTTACCGATTTTTCAGAGGCAATCATTCTCAAACCAGATTACTACGCAGCATACAACAGCCGTGGGGCAGCAAGCAATGATTTAAATAATTATGAGAGGGCCTTAATCGATTTGGATAAAGCAATTGTATTGAATTCAAAAGATGCTTCAGCTTTTAATAATAGAGGAGTGTCAAAATTTCATTTAGGAGACCATGAAGCAGCTATGATTGATTACAATAAGGCCATTTCAATCAATCGGAAATTTGCTCAAGCTTATTCCAATAGGGGCCTACTCAGAGAGAATATTAACGATATCTCTGGTGCGCTACTAGATTACAATAGAGCAATTGCTAATGACCCGGATTTTGAAATCGCCTACATTAACCGAGGTAATCTAAAGTCAAGTAAAAACGATTTTAAGGGAGCAATTAAAGACCATTCGAAGGCAATAAAAATAAATCCCAATTACTCTGTAGCATATTTAAATAGGGCCATTGCGCGAGCAAGAAGTAAGCGAAAAGATTTCAAGGGCTCTATCAGAGATTTTACAAGTGCAATTGAACTAGATCCTAAAAGAGCGCAAACATTTAGTGGGCGTGGACTATCTAAGTATAATCTGGGGAACTATAGGGAATCAATGGATGATTTCAATATGGCAATTGAATTGAATTCAAATTATGCATTTTCATACCGCAACAGAGGCAAATCAAGAATTAAACTAAATCAAACTTCGGAAGCGTGCAAGGACTTCCTTATGGCTTTGGAGCTAGGAGACGCTGATGCCTCCGATTTTATTAAAAAACACTGCAATCAAAAATAATGGAGGTTTCTCGTCAAATATTAACTCCAATTTCCGCTATGTGATATTTAATAATTCTACTAAAAAGGTTTTGCTAAATATTCGAATCTAATAGAATTAGATGAAGCTGGGGTCGCCCTTAATGATGAATATGCTCAGAAGAGAGCTACTTATTATCTTCATTCGTATTATGATTCTACTTTTGAGGCTCAACCGCCAAGAGAGGCTTGGGAAATAGAATTACATTAGGAATTAAAGTTCAAATAAAGGATAAATCAATTTACAGGGTAAGAGGTAATTACTACGTTATAATATTTTAAAATG
>CAXBHA010000143.1:0-6371 GCA_963974955.1 uncultured Yeosuana sp.
TGCCAATAGTCCTCATGCCAAATTTGTCAAGGAACTACATGTTCAAAATAAAAAATTAAAGCATTCATTTGAACAATTTAATAATTCCGAAAATTCAGTTTTTGGCTTGGTTGGAGATGCGGGAGTTGGAAAGTCAAATGCAATTTGTTCTCTATCTCTTCAAAGTATTGGTGATAACTTTGTTTTCTTCTATAATGGCACTTTGCTTGATAAATCCCCTATTGAACTTTTAGCTCAAGACTTAAACATTGTGTTTTCGGGAAAGACGGAAAGTGAGACTGTTTTAAAAAAGTTAAATGACCTTGGGAGTTTCTCAAATAAAAACATTCTAATTTTTATCGATGGTGTTGATGAATGTGTCTATTTTGATATTACTCCAGAGCTCAGTGAAATGGCACTAGCTATTCGAAATTTAGAAAAAATAAAGATTTGTTTTAGTTGTAAATCAACATTCTACAGTGAGTTATTAGAGATTAAAGGCACTAAAACCCATTTGTATGAAGAACTGATCAAACATCATGATATAATACCAAGTCTAAATGGTAATCCTGGATTTCTTTTGAGTGATTTCAGCAAGGATGAAATGAATGATATTATCCCAATTTATAGAAAGGTATTTGGTTTTAAGGGGGAAATCTCTGACTTTTTATTAAAGGAACTTCAAAATGGTTTTTTCTTAAGAATATTTAGTGAAGTATACAGTAATAAATCAGTGCCTGAAAAACTGGATGATAAAGATTTAATAAAAAAGTACCTAAATCAATCGCTAGGAAAAACTGAATTAGGCGTAGAATCTGGACTAAGAATTTTATCTAAAATTGGAAAGGTATTCTCAGATTATAGATTTACAGAATTAGAAATCTTTAAAGGGGAAGGTATTGCAGGCGAAAGCTTGTATGATAAACTGAATCTTTCCTTGGAAGAAAAATTGCCAAGGGATTTATTTGATAGAAACTTATTAATTCAATCAAATAACAAAGAAACATTTAATATATCATTCTACTATTCCAAAATCAGAGATTATATTATCTGCTATCATACACATAAACTTCATAGGTTAAATAATGAACAATTTTACGAAGTTCTAAATATTCTTTACGAGAATCGTTTAAGACAAAGTGCTCTTTCATTTTATTGCAACACTGGTATATCTTCTAATCATGAAATGATTTTGAGGAAGTTTAAACGAGAGAAAGCACTAAACTATGTTAATCAATACGAATCATATTTAAACGATAATTTTAAAAGGTTCAAAGAATTATTCGACCCCAAAACCGAAGGCGAAATTGGAATAATTATGCCAAAAGATCCTATAGTAGGTGATGGGTATGCTCTTTTTCCAATGAAACCAGAGCTCTCAGATAAAATTCTTTTCGAAAATCTCGCCTTCTCTAAATCATATCATGATGATCCACTTATTCAAAAAGGAGTACAGACATTATACGGAAGTAATAAATCCTTGTTAGTATCTGATCAAACTGTTGAATTAAAGAAAAACATATTTGAACAATTAAAAAAGATATTGGAGAAGACAAAACTGAACGGATACAATTCAGATATTTTATTGCGAGAAAAAGTAGCGATAATACTTTACTGCAACTTTAAAAAATTAGGATATGAATACGATGCTAAAGACTTTTATTTGCCAAGATTTGATTTCGTTTACCCTATAGACTTAAAGGATTTAGAGAAACGAATGTATGCTATTGCTGCAACGAAATATTTTAGAAAAGAGGGGAAGAATACCGATGAAATTAAGGCTCTTCTCGAAAATTCATATCTGAACATCGAAGAAATTCCTGGTTTGAAATATGAACTTAGCTCTCAACTTAGAGATTTATGGAATACTGTTCAGATTCTATTAAAAAAAGGACAAAGACAAATACTAAAGCATTATTTACCAACCCCAGACATATCATTGGAATCAGCAAAGGAATTATATGACTCAAAAAAAGATAGTTCTAATACTAGAATGTTACAATTTAGTGACTTAAAAGCAAGGTCTTATTTGATTGAGTTTTTTAAGCTTTTAGAGAAATGTTACTCAGAATTTGTAGAATACTATTTCCCAACTTATAAAAATGATTTCCCCTTTTATTCGAATATGCCTCATGAATATTTCATTTTCATGCGGAACAATGAGATCAGGGATTGGGGATTTTTGGCTTACAAGTCATCAGAAAATAAAAAAATAAAAGTCAATTTTAAAAATTGGGACACAAATAGTAAAAAGCTGCCAAAAGAAAAGGGTATTAAAAGTTATAAGGTATTTTCTATTGATCAAACATTACATGTTAGTGATCGATTTAAATTACCAAGAGGAACAATTTCATCTGATGAGGTGGAAGAGTATTGTGTTTTCAAGTATTGGATTTACCATTTATTGAATAAGGATTTTAAGGAGATTTTTGAAGAATTCACAGGAAGTAAGTACTAAAAATTTACTTGCTTGTAATGTGTGAATAGTTAATTTGAAGGCTAAAATGGCCTAAGAGAATTTTGGCAAAACAATAGGGGAGAGGAGCGTTAAGAATTTTAGGAGGCTGGTTGCAATATTTGTTTGTTAACTGGCATAATGTTTCATTAAGTTTTAAACAGTCTTAAGAGTTACAATGCTTTCTAGAATATAGCGACTGAGCGCCACCGCGCCAGCTGGCTCCTTCGCTAAAAATGTACTTTGGGTACATTTTCTTTACGCTCGGCCCTGTTCCAAAATTATCTGTAAGCCTTGATTTTTTTGTTTAGTTCATTGATTAATAATTTTTTTAAAGGTATTCATGAATCTCCTACGTCGATTTCGCCAGCGCTTCATCTCGCTCAAAGTATACTTTGCCGTATCAAGAAAAAAAAATAAATTCAATGATTTGGTTGTACGCTGCGTCTTTGATTGCGACAACTACATCTGATTTTAACAGTCTCTCTGTTCTTACTAAAACCTCTTTTAGATTCTCCTTGTTTAATGGTAATAGTTTCGGATACAGATGTTACTTTTCCATTCTTTGAATATTCCCACCGGAAACAGCCTGCTCGTGTTGCTCTAACAATCTTATCGGTCCGGAAAGGTGATTTTATTTCAAGAAAACCACATCTTATTGAATTAAAATTTTCGCTTAGTTCGAGATGGTTTTCGTCCATTACTTCGTTAGATTCTATGCTATGAACTGCCATAGTACTAATCAGCGATAGTATAAGAACTTTAAATGCGTTTTTCATAAAAATGTTTTATAAAGTTTGAATCGGTAACCTAATCCATGGCAAATGCTAAGAATATTGAATAAAATAAATACAAATAGTGTACCAGAGATTTTGAAATAGTAATGAATTGCTTAGCAAGACCGGCATGACCGACAAAATTCTAATACTCATCCATTTTAGAATTCATTTCCTATTTTACATAATGTTAGAAGCACCTAAAGAAAAACTTCAATCAAGACGAGAGGTTAGCAAGGGCTAAGAAATTATCTCGCAGAGTAATTTTTAGCTGTTGCGGCAAGTTGACGAGAATGCTCTAGAAAAAAATATGACGTACATTTCCTCGAATATGAGAATTTTGAACAAACTAAAAGGCTAGCTTTTAAATGGTGTTGGCAAGCGGTGGCAAATTGTGTTTAAATTTACGAGCTTCATAAAATTGATTGAGAATCAATTTTATGAAGCTGCGAGGTTGATGCTGCTGGGAAAGCATTTTATAATTTAAAAAGCAATCGAGCGTTTGCTAGCTGCAATTTTACATAACCCGTGACAAATAAGATTAGCCAGTGGCTGATTTTATTTGTTGGCGAGATGAAGCAGCGGCATTTTAATTACGATTGCTTATGCGTTCCGAAAATTAACTTTTACATAATTACTTTGTTATAATCCTCTTACAGGGCTTATAACGTAACTATGTAAAATAGCGCTGAAATGCGCTATTCGTTAATTTGCTATAAATGTTCTATAATGTTCCGCGTTATGACACTTTGCTTAGGCAAAAGCGAAGTTTAAGCTACTACTTTTTCTTATTTTTTTCTTCTCAAAAGTTTCTTCTACAATGTTAATGGAACACGCTTTTTACGAAACGACGATAGGAGAGTAGTAGAATGTGTGTGGAATGGTTTTATTAAACGAAACAATTAATATAAGCAAGCAAACGTTTATATATTTACAAATTAACAACCTGAATCATCAAATCATATGAGTAGAATTTTAGTTCTATTTTTTTTCTTTATAAAAATTCAGATATTATATTCTCAATGCCCTACAGGAGATGTTTATTTGAATAATCAAACCGACGTTGCTAATTATATTGCCAATTTTGGAACTTGTGATATTATTCCAGGAAACTTGTATATTGGTGATGCTACTGATATTTCTGGGATTACTGCTATAAAGAGGATTGAAGGATCCTTAATAATTAATTATTCTGAAATCACCAGCGTTTCCAACTTTAGCAATTTAGAGTTTATTGGCGGTGATTTTGAAATTGATCAAAGTCATTTAATAGAAACCATTGAAGGTATTAATAAATTACAAACAGTCAATGGAGATTTTTTAATAACCCAGAATTATAATGGGCTAAAAAATATAAAAGGGTTTAATGCCTTAGAAAAAATTGGAGGGAACTTTCAAGTATCTGAAAATTACTCTCTGGAAACTATTTCTCAATTTGATAATTTACTAAATGTTGATGGATGGTTTTTGATAAGAAGATGTAATGCTGTAGAAAAATTAATTGGTTTTAATAGGCTAATAAAAATAGGAACTTTATTCAATGTGTCATCTTTTAAAGGCAACTTAAGTATTGAAAGAAATGATGCTCTTACTGATATTAATGGTTTCAACTCCTTAACTGAGGTAGTAAGGAATATCGATATTGGGCAAAATGCCAACCTAGTTAACATACTAGGTTTTACAAGTTTGGTAAAAGTTTTCAGTATGAATATTAATAGATGTCCTTTCTTGATTGAGATACCAAATTTCAATAATCTTGTTACAATTGGAAGTGGCTTGGAAATATGGAATACAGGTTTACCGCAAATAGATGGCTTTAATAATATTCAAATTATTGGAGATTTAAATCCCTCTTGGGGGAACTTATATATAAGTGATAATAATAATCTTATTTCAATAACTGGATTTAATAAATTAAATAAACTTGAAGGGGATTTAGGGATAAGTCAAAATAATAATCTACAGAGTTTACAAGGATTTAGTAATCTTATAGAATTGAGAGGATTACTTGTTGGAGGAAATGCTTCTTTAGAAAATTTATCTGGTCTAGAAAATGTATTCATACTCGATGCTTTTGGAGGAACAGCTTTAAATATTAGTAAAAATTCTTCATTAGTTGATTGTTCAGTTTTATGTAATTTATTATCAAATGGAACTATTATTGGTATTATATATATATTGGATAATCCATCAAAATGCAGTAGTGAAAGTGAGGTAAGAGAAGAGTGTATTCCTGATTTTGATGATGACGGCATTTTAAATGATGATGATTTAGATGATGATAATGATGGGATTCTAGACACTGTAGAGCAAAATGGTAATCCAGCTAGAGATTCTGATAATGATAATTATCCAGACCATCAAGATTTAGATAGTGATAATGATGGATGCTTTGACGTAATAGAAGCTGGTTTTAATGATGACGACCAGAATGGAACTTTGGGAAGTTTACCTGATGACGTTGATATAAACGGATTAATCATTGGTGAACCAGACGGTTATATAACACCTCTTGATAACAACTCCGATGGTGTTTTCGATTTTCAGCAAGCAAACACTTTGAATGCAGGAGACGATGGGAACTTACAAATCTGTATAAATAATGCTTCGGTTGATTTGTTTGATAGGCTAACAGGAAACCCAGATACAGGAGGCCTATGGACGCCAAGTTTAACAAGTGGAACAGGAATGTTTAACCCTTCCATAGATACTGCGGGAATTTATACTTATACAGTCAACAATGGTGTTTGTGGTTTAGATACATCAGAAGTTAATGTAACCATTGATGTTTTACCAAATGCAGGAGACGATGGGAACTTACAAATCTGTATAAATAATGCTTCGGTTGATTTGTTTGATAGGCTAACAGGAAACCCAGATACAGGAGGCCTATGGACGCCAAGTTTAACAAGTGGAACAGGAATGTTTGACCCTTCAAAGGATACAACAGGAATTTACACTTATACGGTTACCAATGGCGTTTGTGGTTCAGATACATCAGAAGTTAATGTAACCATAGATATTTTACCAAATGCAGGAGAAGATGGTAATTTAGAAATCTGTATAAATAGTACTTCTGTTGATTTGTTTGATAGACTAACAGGCACACCAGATACAGGAGGCGTATGGACTCCAAGTTTAACAAGTGGAACAGGAATGTT
>CAXBHA010000144.1:0-6335 GCA_963974955.1 uncultured Yeosuana sp.
TCCGAGTGGATTCGGACGTAGTCGAATCCGCCGTAATTGCGGTTATACATTGTTGTGTGTAGGTGTTTTTAGTTCAGACTTGTCATTCCGAATTGGTCAATTGCTTGCTGTTTGTTCTCGACAAGAGAGAATTTTAATTCAGTCCACGCTGTTCCTTCAATGCCTTTGAGTTCAATTCCGTTTTCCGTTTTTGTTATGGTAAATAAAAAGTCCGCAAGTTTTTCGTCCTTATTTTCCGAAACGTTTTTCAATTCAGTCATTCCATATTCATCCACGGCTTGAGGTCGATAATTGTTTAAGCTAAATGACAAGTCTATCCAGGCACTTCCTTTTTCGCTTTTCATTTTTATTCCATTGTCAGTTTTCTCAACGATTAGCTTAAAATCTTTTAATTCAGACGTTTTTTCTTGAGCTACTAATTCAGAAGTAGCTGTCAAAAAAAGTAGTACCATTAACATTATTGAAAATGGTTTTCTAAAGTTCAGTATTGTTTTCATATCTCTATTTTTAAATTTTAGTTCGAGTTTTGTTTCACTTACACACAACGGTTGGGCTAAAAAGCGTTGCTGTCCCGTAGGGGAGCTATGATTTTTTAGCTATTGTTAGCTTTTCGTTTTTTATTCTTTCATTTATTCTATGTTTATCTAGTGTTTCGGGCTCTACCAACTTGTCATTTTTTACGAAATGATAAACCCTTTGAAACAATTCTAGACATTCACTCAAATACTCTTCTTCGATTCTCTTATTTCCTTCCTTTTCTACATAGTCTAGACATCTTTTTACAAATACGATTGCACCATCAAATTGCTTCCCCTGAAACAAGGATATTACATGATTGACGTATGTCGCAAATTCATACTCGGGAATATTTCTTCTAAAATATCTTTGAGGAACAGTTTTGTTTATTCGCTCAATGTGATAATCAATATTCAGATTTACTGGTGTCCAGTCAAAAATCAAAAATTCGTCCAAATACTCTCCCTGTAAATCTGTCCATTCTTCATAGTACCCAACAGGAACATCGAAATTTGGACCGTAAAGTTTTTTAGAGTAGATATTAATTTTTGTAACTATTTTACAGTTATCATTTCTGTCAATTTGGAACTCAAATCTTCCAAATTCAAAAATCAAGTCCGCTCTATCATTCCCGTCTAAGAAATCTATGCCGATTTCATTATCTGATTCAATACTGGCATCCATTACTTCATCTATCGAAGCTAAAGCCTTCTCCTTTAGAGAATGTTTTTCAGCAAATTCTAATATTTGATTTTGAATGTCCATTTTAAATGAAAGCTAACGGTAAGTATAAGATGTCGTAGCTGACGGTAGGAAGCTATGCATTCTTATACAATGTTGTATGCCGTTTTTCATTTATATAAAAGCTTATTGGATGTCTTTTTCTTTGGTGAAGTCTGTGATAATATCATGTCTTACAAAAAACTCTTTACCACCAACTTTTATGTCAAAATATTCTTCCAATTCTGGAATTATCGGAATGAATATTTTATTCTTTGTTAGTATAGTTGTTGTTGGAATTGGCATACCTCCTGTTGTATCATTTGTTAATCTTTCTTTAAGTTCAATATCATAATAAAGAGATAAGTTGCTGGATGCATGAGTGAAAATGAATACGATTCTATGCATTCCCCAAATAATTTTTGTTGTATGAGGCTCTAAAAAAAAATCCATTTGTTTTTTATATACTCTATCGGATAAGCTTAAAAACATTGAAAAATTATTTAAATGAGGATATTTTTTACCTGTTTTCAATATTTTTTTCTGAGTTTCAGATTCGGTTCTTTCAATAGGTGGAAGTGCTACCAACACATCTGTATTTATTAATTCTTCAGAAACATTATCAGTCAAACTAGGAATTTCCTGTTCAGCATTTCCAATTTGTGTTTGACCTACACGTTGAGTATGAGTTCTTCTTATAGAAGCAGATCTTTTTAGAACTTCAGGGAATTCGACATCTCCTGAAACATAATCACTCAATAATGCTTCTAATTCCCCAAAATCAGTACTTTCATATTTAAAAAGTTCTCTATTCTTTAGAAGGATTTTATGTAATGCATCAGCTCCATTTTTTGTTGAAGATGGAATGAAATTTGAAAATTTTTGATACAAATGATTTCGAATAAAATCCTTTACAAATCCACCAAATATTTCATAAGCCGTTTCATATGAAGTTAAGACTTGCTGTATTGCTGAAGATTCTCTAGAAATGAACACTTTAATAGTTTCTCCATCCTGTTCAATAAGACTTGGAACTTGATGACTTATTTTAGCTAAGATTACTTTATTGTTTGCTAATAAGTAGTCATCAGAAAGAATACTAGTAATCCTAAGAATAAGTGAGACTTCAGCTAAAGACATAGAACTTCGATCAATTAGCTCAATAATGTGAGGTTTGTCTGGTACTTCCTCAATTCCTTTTTGCTTAAGAAATTGTATTTGAATCCTTCGTCTTGGGTTACTTTGGCTTATGTTTAATAAAAAACTATTTTCGTTTCCAAATGCCAGAATTGTTTGAGGATCCCTACCTCCATAATAAAATACTTTTTTACCATCAATTTCCTTTGCAATATCCTTTAATGGAATCATGATATTATCTGGCTTCCTTTCTATCTTTATTTCTCCCGCTAAATCATAACGATTTTTATTCACGATATAATTCAAGAACATTGGATTGTTGTCAATGATCGGATTCATATGAATTTCTTCACAAATCTTTGTTTCAATCATATTCAACATTTGAGATACAATATTTATGCTATCTCTACTCAGAGCCTCTCGACCAGCGGTAGGATGTAGGTTGTTCAAATTTACTACCCCACCAAAATTAAAATTGTTAGGTACTGGAAGTTGTGCTAAACCAAAATAATTTCTTAAACCATAAATACTTGCAGTTCCTTGAGTTAAAACAATGCTACCATTGAGGGGTGAATTATTATAAATCACATTACTAGCCCGAAGCTTAACTAAGCTTCCTTTTGTAAGAGAATACTCTAATTTACATTTAAGGATACCAGATGATAATTCAATTGATTTGGTAACCTGATTATTTTCTTGATTTGAGTCGAAATATGTGTTATAATTATTTTGACTTATCAATTTACCATTAATATAAATTGGTACTTGAACATATTGGATATAAGGACTTAGATATTGAATTGCACCTGCTTCATTAACATTTTGAATTTCATCAAGAATCACTTCAACTGTTGTTCCAGGTTCTGGTCTTTGTTCAGTTAATAGCCTTGAATCAATGCATTCTTCTGTAACTGACAATTTTTCTCTTTCAGCATAAGTTTCAATTGTAATATTTGTTCCTGCTTTTCTGGAGGTAACTCTCATTGATTTCGATACTCCAAAGTTCGCCATAGCTCCAATACCAAAAGTACCAACAACTCCAGCTTTTTTTGCCGTTTCATTATTTTTTCCACTTGAGCCTGCTTTCCAAAAATTATTCTGAAAAACTGATTCATCCATACCAATTCCATTATCGGAAATAGAAATATTTTTACCTTCAATTGACAGATCAATTCTTGGTGTAAAAACATTATCCTTATCTAAAGCGAGCCTCATTAAAACCGCATCATATGCATTTTGAACATTTTCTCTTAAAAGAGCATAGGGTGAGTCATAGATATCATTAGATAATATTTCTAAAACTCTGCTAACTTCTATTTGAAAGTTTATTTTTTTCATTTTACTTGAGCTTTAATTTGATCCCTTAAATGAGCAATTGATGCGTCTTTACTGTTTGCAATAATTGGGATTTGAATTACTTTAAGACTATCTTTTTTCAGCCCCTCTTCTAGGTAAGCATTCATTAGTTGAATTGCTTCATCGTTGCTTTTAGGGTCTGAAAAATCCTCAATTATTTTTTTGTATTTTTCAGTTTTCAAATAACATTCCAAGAGAATTTTTCTTACGAATGCATCGTCTTTATCATGTTCTTCTAAAATTTGAATAGCATCGTTGAAATTTTTATCATTAAATAATTTCTCTGCATCACCTAAAGATGGAATAGGTGGAACTGGGTGATAAAAACTTTTATTAAATTCTGTTATTCCAGAAGAATCTATTGCACCTATACTCCAAACAGGATTATCAAAAGAAGATTCTGGAGTTTTGATTCTTGACAAAAGTTTCATGTTCATTTCATTTTCATTCTTTCTAGCTAATTCAACAATATTATATTGTCTGCTAAATCCAGTTGGAAGTTCCCGTTCGCCTGCACAGAGTGATCCTGCACTAAGAATTATCATCATTTTGTCGTCCACAATATTATTTACAGCTCTAATTATTTCATTACGATGCTGATGCCCATGAAAGCTAATTTTTACATTTAAAGCGATTAGATTCTTTAGAAAATTATTATCCATATAGTCTTGATCATATGGACCACCAGAAGTATTGTGATGCCAAGTAGCAAGGATTAGCCTTCCTTGTTGTTTATATTTTCTAAGTGCTAGACCTGATTTTGCAATACACTCAGAGTGAATACTTCCTGCACGATTTAAATGATCATTGTGATAACAACTATTGTACCCTATAATAGTTAATCCTAAATCTGGTATATCAAAAATTTCAAATTGATCTTCGGGGCTTAAGTTATACTGTCTTTTACCTTCATAAAATTTTGAGTAGAAATCAGCGAAATAAGAAAGTCTCTGATTGTACAAGTCAATATCCTTTACTTCATAAAAAGACCTGTCTGACCAAGACCATTTAATGTTGGAATTTATTTTAATGTAATCTTTGAAAATTTCCTTATTCAATATTCCTTTTTCAGTAACAATCTTCTTTTCTTCTAAAAGAATCATACTGGAATTGGATTCTGTCCAACTTATATCATGGTTGCCTGGGATAATAATGACTTTTGATTTATCTCCATTAAAAAGTTTATTAGTAAGGTCATTTATAAAGTTCAATGCTTCGTCATATTGAGCTTTAATAATCGTTGATGCGTTTTCAGGATCTCTACTTCCTTGAACAATGTCTCCACTAATAATTAAAACATCAGGTTTTCCTAATGATAAAGGGCTAGCTTCATAACAATCAATATCATTTAATAGTGAATTGAGCAAAGCTGCATTCGAAATAGGATTTTCTCTGCTTCTATGTAGATCCGATATATGTACAATGCAAAATCTATCCTTTTTTTTCATTCAATTTTAATTTTACAAATGTCTTAATCTTTCAGGTTACTCTTTTTGCTCCAATGGCATACAACGTACTGGCTATGCGTAGTGTCCCGAAGGGCATTGCGTATAGGTGTTGTTACAGGCTGCCATTCTATTTTTTTATGTTTAATTCTTTCAACCATTTGAGAATTGGTTTATCTATGGTGCCATTAATGTCTGTAATGTCAAACTGTTCTCTTAAGGTTCCGATAATGTCTGCTCTAAGATTTCTAAATCCTGTGTCGGCTAGTAACAACACAGGTTTGTTTAATGCTCTCATATAGCCATATTCTAAGGCTACATTAGGGTTGAATTCGTTGGCAATTCTGTCTTCTAAGATTGCAATACCATATTTACAACAGTTCATATAAACACATACATTGTTCCATAAATTCCTATCTCTCAAATACATTTTATCGTCCGCTCGGATTGGATTCAAGTCATTTGCTCTCAATACTCTTCTAACTTCAGAGTCTAGGTCTTCAAGTAATTTATTTCCGGGAACAAATCTTGTCATTATGAAAACGTTTTTATTATAATCAGGGTGGTCATCAAATAATCGTTTGCAATCATCAGCTAAAAATTGATAGCCCGGAGGTAAGAAAAATTCGCTTTTCATATCAAAACCCTTTAAATAGTAAAAATGTCGTGCAATGTTTATTTCGATTTGTCTGTGCCATAATTGTTTTTCTTCTTCAGTAAAAATCGCCCAATCTTCTTCAACTTTTTTTCCTCCCTCTTTGTATGGAACAATCAATAGCACATCTTGTGGTCTGGTTGAAAGTTTAGCGTTCAAGTAATCCAGCCATTTGTCGATATTCTTAATATTTGGCGTCTCATTAGGTGCATTATTGTCTAAATCAATATCTTTAGGGCGTCCACTTCCTCCAGCTGGTATTCCAGAAATCTTGTCCTTGAGTTTAATAACAACAAAATAATCATTTAATAAGTAGCTGTCGAAATCAAATGCTTTAAGTACTGGCCAGCGATGTATGTCCTGAGGAAAGTTCTCCTGAACAACATTGTCAAGGGAATTTTTAATTGCAAATGCCCAGTCTACTTGGTAGTGGTCTCTCATATTTTGGTTGTTTTCTTATGGTTCTGACTAACGTATGGAAAAACCTTTAAATTGGCTCAATTTCG
>CAXBHA010000145.1:0-6330 GCA_963974955.1 uncultured Yeosuana sp.
TGGATTGTTGCCTTTATTCTAGGATGGTATATTATGAAACGTATTTTTACTAAAGAGAAAGTGTCGTTAGAATATTTGGATCCCTTATTTATCTATACTGTTTTAGCAACAATGATTGGTGCACGTTTAGGACATGTATTATTTTACCAATCGGAATTAATCTCGCAAGACTTTTTTAGCATTTTTCTTCCTTTTCGATTTCGTCCTAAATTTGAATTTACCGGTTTTCAAGGCTTAGCCAGTCATGGCGCAGCTATTGGTATCATAATAGGAATGTATCTTTACAGAAAAAAACACCATTATAAGTCACTATTATGGATTCTGGACCGCGTTGTTATTTCAGTTGCTTCTGGAGCTATTTTTATACGAATAGGCAATTTTATCAATTCTGAAATTATTGGAAAAGTGACCGATTCAAATTTTGGAGTTCGTTTCATTCAAGATTATTATTATAAAAGTGAAATTGTTGGACTTACTGGAATTAAAAATGTTCAAAAGGCCTACAACGCCGTAACTGAAAATCCCCAGTTTCAAAATCTTTTGGATGCCGTTCCTTACAGGTATCCGGCTCAATTATATGAATCCTTTAGTTATATTCTTGTGTTTTTTATTTTATGGTTTATTTATTCAAGAACAACCAAAAAAGATCAAACTGGTTTTTTATTTGGTTTATTTCTAGTCATGCTATGGACCATTCGATTCTTTGTTGAGTTTATTAAAGAACCGCAAGGTGATGAGTATATTAATTGGTTTGGCTTCAATACCGGGCAATGGTTAAGCATTCCATTTATTATCGTAGGTTTTTATTTTATGTTTGTTTATAAACCAAAAACAGGAGTCAAATAAACCACTATGGATTGGAAATCCATAGTTTTAATTGGCAGCCTGGAAGTCTGCTTCGTGAAATGACTCGTGAAATTCAAAACACAGCACACTATTAATTCGTGTGTTCGTGGCTAAAACGTTTATAGAAACTAAAGTAACTGCAATAAAATTGCAGGGCTTTAGCCTTTAACTTGAAAATAAAAAATGTCTTTTAAAAACAGTTGTTTACATAGTCTATTAACTTTAGGCTGTATTTCAATAAGTATTACTTCTTGTAAGCAAGATCATAAAATTGTAAAACCGGTGGACATTACCTTTAAAAAAGAAGGCACACTAAGCCTTTATAAAAAATCTACCAAAGATTCTGTAATAGCAACGTTGGATATTGAAATTGCCGATAATGATTATGAGATTCAAACAGGGTTAATGTATAGAAATGCCATGAAGCCTGAGCAAGGTATGTTATTTGTTTTTGATGACATCACTGAGCGAAACTTCTATATGAAAAATACGCGCATTCCCTTAGATATCATCTACATTGGCGAAAACAAAAAAATTGTCAGTTTGCAAAAAAACACGAAACCATTTGATGAGACCTCTTTACCATCTAATGCACCCGTGAAGTTCGTGTTAGAAGTAAATGCAGGAAACGTAGATACTTGGTCCCTTACAGTTGGAGATAGTCTTTCATTTTCTGAAATTAAATAAAAGAGGCTGTCTTAAAAGTGTTTTGATTGTCATTTTGAGCGTAGTCGAAAAATCTTATTTACCTAATTATCAATGATTTGATTTTCAATGGATTCTTCATTTTTATTCAGAATGACACTTTTAAGACGGCCTCTTTTTAAGAAAGATTTTTATTTATTTTATATTCTTTTTCTCTTTATCTGCTTTGTCCGCTTTTTCTAACGTGTCATACATTAAAGGTGTTGCTATAAATAATGACGAATAGGTTCCTACAACTATTCCTACTATTAAGGCAAACATAAAGCCTCTAATAGAATCTCCACCAAAAATAAAAATGGCCAATAAAACAACCAATGTTGTTGAAGATGTATTTAAGGTTCTACCTAATGTACTACTAAGGGATATGTTTACTACTTTATCGAATTTCCAAGTGGCATGTTCATTTAAATATTCACGTATCCTATCGAAAACAATTACGGTATCATTCAAGGAATACCCGATTACCGTTAATATGGCTGCAATAAAGGCTTGATCTATTTCCATACTAAATGGCAAAAACTTATAGGTTAACGAGAAAACACCAAGCACAATAAATACATCATGAAAAACTGCTAACACAGCTCCTAGTGAAAATTGCCATTTTTTGAATCGTAATAAAATATATAAGAACACCACAATTAATGAGCCTAAAATTGCCCAGAAAGAGGCTTGTTTAATATCATCTGCAATTGTCGGGCTCACTTTATAATACTTCATCAATCCAACCGTTTTTGTATCTGCATCACTTTTAAAATCTTCATAAGACAATCCGTCTAAATGTGGCTGTAAGGCTTTATATAAATCAAGCCGTATTTCCTCATCTACTTCAGCACTAGTTTCATTTACCTTATATTTTGTAGTGATTTTTAGTTGATTTGAAGCACCGAACGTTTTTGCATCTGCGCTCCCAAAAGCATCTTTTAAAGTGGCCCCAATTTCTGCTGCATTAACGTCTTGAGCAAAACGAACTTGATACGTTCTACCTCCAACAAAATCGACTCCTTGATCTAAACCTTCTGTGAATAACGAGCCTAAACTAATTACTAGAAAAGTTCCTGATATGATATAGGCGACCTTGCGTTTATTTAAAAAATTAATATTTAGATTTCTAAACAGATTCTTTGTCATAGCTGTTGAGAAGTCTAGCTTACCACCTCTATTAACATACCAGTCGATAAGTAATCGAGTAATAAAAATGGCAGTAAATAATGAAGTACCTATACCAATTAATAATGTCGTAGCAAATCCTTTAATAGGTCCTGTTCCAAAAATAAATAATATCAAGGCTGTTAAACCAGTTGTTATGTTAGCGTCCAATATCGAGGAAAGGGCATTACTAAAACCATCTTTAACAGCCTCTTTTAGTCCTTTTCCTTTTGCTATTTCTTCTCGAGTACGCTCATAGATAATTACGTTGGCATCGACCGACATCCCTATGGTAAGGACAATACCCGCTATGCCTGGCAATGTTAAGACCGCTCCCAATCCAGATAGTATTCCAAAAATCAACAAGAGGTTTAACAACATAGCAATATCTGCGTAACCACCTGCTTTGCCATAATACACTATCATCCAAATTAATACTAAGGCCAGGGCAATCATAAATGATAATTTACCATTATCTATAGCCTCTTGGCCTAAGGACGGTCCAACTACTTCACTTTGAATAATATCTGCTCGAGCTGGTAATTTACCCGCACGTAATACGTTAGCTAAATCGACTGCTTCATTTAATGTAAAACTTCCTGAAATTGATGAGTTACCACCTGCAATTGGCCCAGTAGTTACTCCTGGAGCAGAATACACAACATTATCTAAAACAATAGCAATTTGAGATCCTTGCGTGTAGGCACGTCCAGTCATTTCTTCCCAAATCTTCGCCCCTTTAGAATTCATTTGCATAGAAACTTCTGGCTTACCAGTTGGTCCAAATTGATTTCGTGCATCAACAACCACAGCACCACTTAGCTCTGGAATATCATCTCTATTTCCTTTTAAAGCATATAAATCAACTAATTCACCATCCTTTTCAGGTTTTCCAAAGGTAAATTTCACATAGCGTTGTTCGGCAGGTAGCAAAGCTCTTACTTGCGGTAAATTTAAATACTCAAGAACTTTTTCTTTATCCTTTGCCTCAAATTTAGCGATAACTGGACCGCCTTGATATCCTTGTCCTTTTATTAAGTCGAACAATGGATTTACTGCAACTGCTGTCGTATCTGTACTTGTATCTCCTAAAAGTTCATCAATTTTTGAATCTGTTGCATTCTCTTGATCATCCCCTTTAACTTCTTCACTTACAGGTTTTTCTTTAACACTGTTTTTTAAGACATCGTTGGCTTGACCTAAAAACGCAAAGAATTGCTCACCTTTAAAGACATCCCAGAACTCCAATTGCGCTGTACTTTGTAATAATGATGAAGCTCGTTCGACATCTTTAACTCCTGGTAATTCAACAAGAATCCTACCCGATGTACCTAAACGTTGAATGTTTGGAGAGGTTACACCAAATTCGTCGATACGCTTGCGCAATACCTCAAATGCAGAAATAATAGATTCATCGATCTTTGTTTGAATAACTTTCTTAACCTGTTCATCAGACATGCTTCCATCTATTTCTCCATCTAGTGCCTTAGTATAAAAAATATCTGGAGAAGCCAATTTTGTATCTCCTTTAATTTTATCAAAGGCAGTAAAAAAGTCTTCTAAATATGTGTTCTGGCTGTTTTTTTGCATTTCTGAAGCATCATCCAAGGCTTTATTGAAAACTGGATTGTTGCTTCCATTGGCCAATCCTTTTAAAATGTCTTTAACAGACACTTGAAGAATTACATTAATTCCTCCTTTAAGATCCAGACCAAGATTCATTGCTTTTTCTTTCACTTCATTATACGTGAATTTTGCAATTCCAATGTTAAAAACAGTATCTGTGGCAATTGATTCTAAATAATTAGCTTCTTCATCACTTCTCTTGACCCTGAAATCAGTAACGGTATCTGAAACTTTACTAATAGCAACGTCTTTTGCATGTCTTTCTATTTGATTCGCCTTAAACGTAAAAGAGAGTTGGTATATACTCACTAAACCGAATAAAACAGCAAATAATTTTACTAAACCTTTATTTTGCATTTTTCTATTTTTTTATGTCAAATTTATTAAGTAACAATTATAGTTCTCTTACTATTTGACAATTTGTTTTTATGGTTAAACTGTATTACTAATATTCTAAAAATTATCTTTAGAGATATTTAGAATAAAAAAATTGATTGAATTTTTATAAGGAAGCACATTAAACGTTCTATCTACAAAAATTAAATACATAATGTTCATTTAATTTTTGAAAAACCATGCATTCCTATTTGCGGTAGGTCCTGCCCTAACTTCTGGAATATTGCGTGACGTATTATCTATTGCTATTGCAATATTTTTGAGAACTTTAAATGTTGTTTCTACTATTTTGCTAGCATCCTTGGCATCTACGTCATTATTAAAAATATAAACGTTTGGATTGTAAAATCTATCGAAATCTTGATTTGGACTTAAAACATATTTTCCATCTAACCCCGATTCTAAATCCTTGCTTTTATGGATTTCAAATACATCAAGTTTGTATTTTTTTGATTTCTTATCGGAAGGAATATTTGAATCATTCCCACTTTCATTAATTGAAGAATAACCAATTACAATATTGTTTTCTTCTGAAAGTGTTCTTTTAATGCTTTCAACATCAGTTGCACTATAATAGGTTATTTTAAGCTGTCCATCTTTTAGCTCTTTTACTTGAACTTTATTGACACCTATTGCTTGTAATTGCTTTTTAACAACAACAATAGCACTTTGAGCCTCATCAGACGTTATATTAACATCTGAAAATTTTAAAACAATCTCCTGATTAGGTTCAGAAATTTGATTCTGATAAAACCCTAATAAGGTAAAGAGAGTTAATAAAGCACCAAAGTACCATGTTTTTTTCATGTGCCAAATATAAAAATAAAGACTGTATAAATACAGTCTTTATATAAATATCTATCTAAAATGCTGGATATTATAATTCTAACAAATCATTTACTTTTTTAACCGCTTCAGCACTCGATTTCATATTGTCTTTTTCTGCTTGATTAAGTTTGGTATTTACAATTTTTTCAATACCGTTTTTACCTAAAATAACAGGAACTCCAAGACATATATCATTTAATCCGTATTCTCCTTCTAACATAACTGAACATGGAAACATTTTCTTTTGATCGCATGCAATGGCTTGTACCAACGCAGAAACAGCAGCGCCAGGTGCATACCAAGCCGAGGTCCCCAACAACTTCGTCAGGGTTGCTCCACCAACTTTGGTGTCTTCTTTAACCGCATTTAATCTGTCTTCAGATAAAAATTCAGAAACAGGCACGCCATTTCTTGTTGCCATACGTGTTAATGGAATCATTCCAGTATCACTATGCCCACCAATCACCATGCCATCAACATCACTAATTGGTCCTTCTAATGCTTCCGCTAATCTATATTTAAAACGAGCAGAATCTAAAGCTCCTCCCATTCCAATAATTTTATGCTTTGGCAATTTTGTGGATTTATGTACTAAATATGCCATAGTATCCATTGGATTACTTACAACAATCAAAATTGTATTTGGAGAATGCTTTATTAAACTTGACGAAACGGTTTTTACAATCCCTGCATTAATTCCAATTAACTCTTCACGTGTCATACCTGGTTTACGTGGAATGCCAGATGTAATTACACAAATATCACTTTTTGCTGTTTTACTAT
>CAXBHA010000146.1:0-6310 GCA_963974955.1 uncultured Yeosuana sp.
CTAATTCCTACAATTGACAAAACATTTTGTTCTAGAAATGATTGAATGGTTTCTCCACCAATTAAATCAAAACTTTGTTTTGCATAATTGGTGCCGCCTATTCCTTTCATAAAAATGAAATAAGTAATGGATGTTAAAGCAATGCCACCAAATAAGGCGCCTACCCATTGTGCTTTCTTTTCAAAATCATAGGACAATAAAAGTCTGGCAAACCACTGTACTATGGCACCAACCGTAAAGGCAACGACCACAGAAAGAAGAATCCCAAATATAATTTCAGAAGCCTTGGAGGTATTAATATAGTTGATAATATCGCTAAAATCCCCTCCATCGTGACCAATTTTTATTAGTGCTATAGCTACTGATGCCCCAAGTAATTCAAATACAATAGAAACAGTCGTTGAGGTTGGCATTCCAACAGAATTGAAAAAATCGAGTAAGAGAATATCGGTTATCATTACAGCCATAAAAATGATCATGATTTCACTAAACATAAACTCTCCTGGATTGAAAATGCCTTTACGGGCAACCTCCATCATCCCACTGGAAAAAATGGCACCAATGCCAATCCCTAAACTGGCAACTATCATTTTAAATGAGATGGCTTTAGAACCAATGGCCGAATTTAAAAAGTTTACCGCATCATTACTTACACCAACTACCAAATCAGCTACTGCTAAAATGGCTAAGGCAATAATCATATAAAAGTAAATGTTTTCCATTTCTGAAATTATTATTGTGAATGGTACAAACCTAATCAAAAAAAATAATTCAAATTAAAATGTTTATGGTTTAATTTGAATTTTACATTAATTATTCACTTCTTTTTTTGATGTTTGACCACTTCGGCATCAATGAAAAAAATAATGTCTTCGGCAATATTTTTTATTAAATCGCCAATGCGCTCCAGTTTTTTAACAACTGAAAACGCAATAAATGCTTGTCGAATAATGGTGCTGTCTTTTTGTATTTCTTGTTCCAACAATTGAAATGAAGTAGAATTGATTTTATCAAGTATTTTATCCTTTTTAAATACCTTTCTAGCTATTTTCACATCTTTTTCATTATAGGCTTCTAAGATATTTTGAAACATAGAATCAATTGTTTCATACATTTTTTCGAATTCTAATGTCTCGATTAAATGTTTTGAAACTGGCATATCATGGTCAACTATATATTTACATATATTATACGCATGATCGGCAATTCGTTCTAACTCTGAGTTGATTTTAAGTATGGAAATAACAAATCTTAAATCAACCGCAACTGGGTTGTAAAGGGCGATAAATTTTTCACAATCTTTTTCTATTTTTAAGTCTAATGCATTGACCCTTGTTTCGGTGTAAATAACTTCTTCAGCTAAATCACTATCATGATTTAAGAATGCTTCTTTTGCTTTATCAAGTTGAGAAATACACAGGTTTAGCATGTCTAAACCAGACTGATTGATAATTATTCGTTGTTCTTTGGCACTAGTCATAATAATTGTTTTTTAACCAAAACGCCCTGTAATATAATTTTCAGTTTGTTTTTTTTCTGGATTTGTAAAAATAATTTTTGTTTTATTGTATTCTATAAGTTCTCCTAAATAGAAAAAAGCAGTATAGTCGCTTATACGGCTTGCTTGCTGCATATTATGAGTTACAATTACAATGGTGTATTTTTCTTTTAGTTTGAAAATTAAATCTTCAATTTTGGAAGTTGAAATTGGGTCAAGGGCAGATGTAGGTTCATCCATTAGGATAATAGAAGGTTCAACAGCCAATGTCCTAGCAATACATAACCGTTGTTGTTGCCCTCCAGATAATGCGAGTGCCGATTTTTTTAAATCATCTTTAACTTCATCCCATAATCCAACTTGTTTTAATGAGTTTTCTACATGTTCTTTAATAAATTGTTTGTCTTTTATGCCTTGAATTCTTAACCCATAAGCAACATTTTCAAAAATGGATTTTGGAAAAGGATTTGGTTTTTGAAAAACCATCCCAACTTCTTTTCTTAAGATTTCAACATTTATTTTTTTCTTGTAAATATTATCATCTTTAATTTTAATTTTACCTTCAAATTTAAAACCTTCAATATAGTCATTCATTCTATTGAATAATCTTAAAAAAGTGGATTTTCCACAACCAGAAGGCCCAATAAAGGCCGTTATTGTATTTGGTTTTATATGCATATCAATACCTTTTATAGCTTGAAAATGATTGTACCAAACATTTGCATCTTTAACTTCTATAACTGGCTTTTTTTTAAGTGAAAGATCGATTACTTTGTCGATCACTGTAAGGTCTTTATCCTTTGTCATAATTATTTCCATTTGCTTTGCCATTTATTTCTAAAATAAACGGCAATACCATTCATTATAAATGTAATTACCAATAAAACAATAATGGCTGCCGATGCAGCTATGGCAAATCCTTCTTGTGGACGCGTTGTCCAGGTAAAAATTTGCATGGGCAGTACCGAAAAAGGGTCGAATACCGAATGAGGCACAAACGGGACATAGGCCATAGCGCCAACAACAATTAAAGGGGCGGTTTCTCCAATGGCTCTTGATAATGCCAAAATTATTCCAGTTAATATGCCTCCAAATGAAGAAGGTAATATAACTTTTTGAATGGTTTGCCATTTAGATGCACCTAAGGCAAAGGAAGCTTCCTTTAAAGACGATGGAACCGCCTTTATCGCTTCTCTTGTCGCTACGATAAGGATTGGTAAAATTAACAGTGAAAGTGTTAATGCTCCCGATAGAATACTACCTCCAAACCCAAAAAAGCGGACAAAAATACCTAAACCCAATAAGCCATAAATAATTGAAGGCACACCAGCCAAATTCGCAATATTTATTTCAAGCAAGGAGGCCAGTTTTGATTTTTTTGAATATTCTTCCAGATATATTCCGGCTCCTACTCCAATAGGAATTGCAAAGATTATTGTTAAGATCATTAAATCCAATGTTCCTATAATAGCTGTGTAAATTCCAGCTTTTTCAGGAATTCTTGAAGGCAAACTGGTTAGAAAATCCCAATTCAGCCTATGATATCCCGCCGCCATAATTTTATAAATTAAAACGACTAAAATTAAAACTCCAAAAAGTGTAAATACCATTCCTAAAAGTTGAAATGACTTATCAAATAGTTTGTTTTTTTGTAAGTTATTCATATTTTTCTTGGTATTTTTTCTTGATATAAAAACTAAACGTATTTAGTATAAAAGTAAAAAGAAACAATGTTAATCCGGCTGCAAAAATAGTATGATACTCCATCGAGCCTTGAGGGGCATCTCCCATACTTACTTGTACTATATAGGACGTTATGGTTTGAATTGGTATAGTAGGATTAAAAGTAAATGTAGCCTGCTGTCCAGCTGCAATGGCAACTATCATGGTTTCACCAATAGCTCTTGAAACCGCTAATATTACAGATACTATTATCCCAGAAGATGCCGCGGGAACCATAACCTTGAAGGCGGTTTGAAATTTTGTAGACCCCATTCCAAAGGCTGCTTCTTTTAAAGACGAAGGGACCGCATAGAGCGCGTCTTCACTCAATGACGACACAAATGGGATAATCATGATTCCCATAACGATACCGGCAGATAATGAATTAAAAGTTTCTAAATCTGGATAAAAGTTCTGAAAAAATGGCGTAACAATAGTTAAAGCAAAAAAACCATAAACTACAGTTGGTATAGCAGCTAATATTTCTAAAAAAGGTTTAATGGATTTTCTTAAATTATCTGGAGCATACATGTTTAAATAAATGGCAATGGTTAACCCAATAGGTAATGCCACTGCAATTGCAATAAGAGAGGTGAGTACAGTGCCAGAGACTAAAGCAAGTATTCCAAAGTGTTTTTCACTAAATAAAGGCGTCCATTGGGTATCTGTTAAAAAGGAAAAGAGAGATACTTCTTTAAAAAAGGTGATGCTTTGAAAAAGTAAAACAACAATAATGCCTGCTGTTGTTAATATGGTAATGGAAGCAAAAAACTTTAAAATTGCTTCTATTATCATTTCTTTTAGTTTCATAAACCACGTCTTTTTATAACTATAATTTGCCAATATGATTTTGACATCGTATTGGCACTTAAAATTATTTATATTTTAATTATTTCTATTCAAGAAAAGCTTTAAAGGCGTCTTTTTGAGCCTGGTATCCACTTTCTGGCATAGGAACATATCCAACTTCTTTAGATAATACAGGGGCATTTTCTAAATAAAATTCAACAAATTTTTGAACTTCAGGTCTTTTTGCCGATTTGTCGCTTACAAAAATATAAAGAGATCTAGATAACGGCGCATACGTGTTATTTGCGACAGTTTCTATACTTGGTATTATGGCACCAGTGCCATTATCGATAGCAACAGCGTTTAATTTGTCTTTATTTTCTTCGTAATATGACAATCCGAAATACCCTAAGGCATTTTTATCGTTTTCAATGCCTTGAACAGCAACATTATAATCTGCTACCGCATTATAATCGGTTCTGCTTGCTCCAGATTCTCCCATAATGGTTTCTGTAAAGAAATCGTAAGTTCCATGTGAGGTATTTGGCCCATATAAATTAATTTCTTCTTTTGGCCAACCGTTTCTTATATCGCTCCAATATTTTACAGAACTATTAGGTTCCCATAATTTTTTTAATTCAGCAGTAGTTATTTCTTTAGCCCAAGAATTGTTCTTATTAACGACCACTGTTATCCCATCAAGAGCTACAGTTAGTTTAACATATTTTATGTTATTGGCTTTACATAGTTCAATTTCGGCATCTTTAATATCTCTGGATGCATCACTAATATCGGTTGTTCCAACTGCGAATTTTTTGAAACCTCCACCAGTTCCACTTTCACCTACAGTAACTTTTACTCTTGGAGCAACTGCTAAAAATTCTTCAGCAACGGCTTCAGATACTGGAAATACAGTTCCAGAACCATCAATTGAAATAGATCCTGTTAATTCTTCGGTTGTTGTAGTTTTTGAATTTTTGTTTTTGTTCCCACAACTTGCTACTATAAAGGCAAGAAGGATAATTAATAATAATTTTTTCATGATTTTTTATTGATTAGAAATGAATATCAAATTGTAATCTGTACATAAGTTGATTATTGCTATTGACGATATCTAAATAACTTAAATCGGATTGTACTTTTAATTTGTGCCCAACGATGTATTTAGAAACCCCTAAGGTATATTGGTTTTCTGCCTCTTTACCTGTAATTGTTTTATTTAAGGCGATGTTTGTATATCGTCCAGACACCTCCCAATTCGTTTTAAAAAGATACCCAGTTTGTAAGTTTAAACCATCACCAACTTGTACCTCGACACCTGTAAGCGAACCATCACTGTTTTTTGCATAAGGATCTTTCGCATCTCTTTTAGAGTATTCACCCATAAATGAGAATCCATTATATTTAAACATAGCATCTATAAAAACAGTAGATGTATTGGTCTCAAAAAGCCCGACATCATTTGTCATATAAGAACCTAGATTACTTCTGTTTTTAACAGCATTGTTATTGTAATCGTAAGTTGTGCCTAAAGATAATTTTGGCGTTTCTTCTCGTTTTAAATCGCCACCTGAATAATCACCGTCACCAGCAAAATTACCAAATGGCAATAATTCAATTCTGGTTGTATATTGATGTCCACCAAGATTTCCAGTGGTAATATTCCTTCCTTCGCCTTGAGATAACGCGAACGCTTCTTTAACTACAAATGTATCTGTTAAATTAAAATGATGGTGTATTTGAATGCCCAAATCTCGATCAATATTAAATCTGCTATTAAGTAAAGAGCGATCGACAAACTGTAAGTTTCCAGAGGAAATTACGCGTTCTCTGTTGCCTGGTAATTTGGTTTGCCCAAACCACAGTTCGAAATTTTTATAAAAATGCCATTTTACAACAGCATCAAGAATGTATCTGGGAGCATTATCTGTATAAACTGAAGCTCCAGAAATATCATTATTGGATAGTCCTAATTCTAATTTATATTCCAATTTCGGGCTAAAGGCAAATCCTTCAAATTTTAAACGAGCCCTTCGTACTAAGAATTCAGATTGATTAGTTTGCCCATCTTCCCAAGTTGAGGTCGCTAAAAACTGCATTCTTGCTGCAATTTTCATAGACCAGGTACTATCCTGCCCAACTAGATTTAAAATGCCTTTTCCAAATTTAGGAGCGTTAGTTTCTTGAGCGTTCATGAATAACAACGTAAAAAAGGATAAAGCAAATAATTTAATTTTCATAATAAGGGCTATTAATTTTTGTCGCTGCAAATGACCAACTCTAATGTTAACTGAATGTTTC
>CAXBHA010000147.1:0-6310 GCA_963974955.1 uncultured Yeosuana sp.
CTACCATAGGAATGGAATCGAAAACCACGGTTGTGTTGCAGTCGCATTTGGATATGGTACATCAAAAAAACAATGACACCAATTTTGATTTCGATACGCAAGGTATTAATATGTTCGTAGATGGCGATTGGGTACGCGCAAAAGGCACCACGCTTGGAGCCGATAATGGGTTAGGAGTTGCCACCATTATGGCCATTTTAGAAAGCACGGATATTGCACACCCAGCAATAGAAGCTTTATTCACTATTGATGAAGAAACCGGTATGACCGGTGCAATGGGTTTAAAAGGAGGTTTGCTTTCCGGTGGGATCTTATTGAATTTAGATACCGAAGAAGATGATGAAATAGGAGTTGGATGTGCTGGTGGGATTGATGTCACGGCCACAAGAACCTATAATGGAGAAGAAACGCCCGAATTTAAGATGGGCTTTAAAATAACTGTGAAAGGGCTGCAAGGAGGTCATTCTGGGATGCAAATTCACGAAGGATTAGGGAATGCCAATAAAATAATGAATCGTTTGTTGTTTGATGGTTTTGAGAATTTTGGATTGCGCATTTCTGAAATCGACGGTGGTAGTTTGCGCAATGCCATTCCAAGAGAAAGCAATGCTTTGGTTGCTATTGATTTGATGAATGAAGATGCTTTTATTTTAGAAATGAAGGAACAGGCGGATGCTATAAAAACGGAGCTAAAAACCAAGGAGCCTGATTTAGAAATTACATTTTCTAAAACTGAAACACCTAAAACAATGATGGATTTAGGTGTTCAAGAAGGGTTAACAAGAGCTTTGTATGCTGCGCAAAACGGTGTGTATAGAATGAGTGCGGATATACCGGATTTGGTTGAGACCTCAAACAACATCGCTAGGGTAGTGGCAAAAGAAGGCAATATTAAAATAGCCTGTTTAACACGATCTTCAGTAGAAAGCTCTAAAATGGATTTGGCAAATACTTTACGCGCTTGTTTTGAGCTAACAGGTTGTGAAGTCGAGTTCTCTGGTGATTATCCTGGTTGGGCGCCCAATATGGATTCTGCTATTTTGAAAATTATGTCCAAATTATATGAGGATTTAAATGGTAAAAAGCCTCATGTAGCAGCATGTCATGCCGGCTTGGAATGTGGTATTTTAGGGACTAATTACCCAGATATGGATATGATTAGTTTTGGACCAAACATCAAAGGGGCGCATTCACCAGATGAGCGCGCACAAATTTCATCCGTTCAAAAATACTGGACCTTTGTTTTAGAGATTTTGAAACTGATTCCTAATAAGTAAAAGTGCTTATTTCGTTTAACCTTTTTGTATAGTTATGTGAGAAAGCAACTAACTCACTAAAAAAGAAAACGAACCAAAGGAAAATCTGTAGGATTTTCCAAATGTGCACAGACCAAGCCATAGCTTATGCACGACAACTGGCTTTTTATCCCAGTTTATTGTTCATCCAATTTTTGATAAATTCTGGTGTAGGTTTTTCCACATTGTCGCAAATATGTTTTTAATGATTTATATCAGACGTTAAACGAATGTAGTGGAAATTTTTACAAAGCCAATAAAGTAAATTGAAATCAACTGTGCTTTACAATATTCGCCATAACTTTTTTATCGTCATTACGAAGGAGGAACGACTGAAGTAATCTTTTTATTTAACCCAGCTAAAGTTAAACATTAACATAATTCATCTGTGCAAACATAGGATGACGTGCTCATTAAGGTACAGGATCGTATCCTGAACCTCCCCAAGGGTGACAACTAAAAATACGTTTTAAAGCTAACCAACCACCTTTTAAAAAACCATGTTTCACTAAAGCTTCTTTAGCGTAATGCGAACAGGTTGGCTCATATCTGCACGTTGCAGGCGTTAATGGGGATATCAATACTTGATACGCTTTTATCAAAAACAAAAAGGGAGCTATGAGTATTTTTTTCATGTGTCATTCCTGCGAAGGCAGGAACCTATTTTAAGGTTAAGATATTTATTCTGCAATAAAAGTTAAATGAAAAACTTTTAAAAGTCCTTTCCTTTGGAAAGGATTCAGGATAGGCTAAACGTAGTGCCTTCTTTGCCATCTTTAAGTTCAATACCGACTGAAGTTAATTCATCACGAATTTTATCTGATAAGGCGAAATCTTTATTCGCTCTGGCTTCTTGTCTCAATTTAATCAAGACTTCAACAGTTCTAGACAATTTATCAGTTCCGGTTTCATTTTTTGCGGTGTTTTCTAATCCTAGAATATCAAATACAAAAGCCTTTATAGTTTCTTTTAAAGTGATTAAATCGGCAGCAGAAATAGTTGCTGAACCATCTTTAATTTGATTGATATATTTTACACCTTCAAATAGATTAGCTATTAAAACCGGGGTGTTAAAATCATCATTCATGGCGGCATAACAACTTTGTTTCCATTTGCTTATGTCAATGGTAGAAATTGCTGACGATTTTAAACTATCCAATACATTAATGGCATCAATGAGTCTATAAAAACCTTTTTCACTTGCCAATAAACCACCATTGGTAAAATCCAATATACTTCTGTAATGGGCCTGTAACATAAAAAAACGAGCCACACTAGCGGAGAAGGCTTTGGTGATGTTTGCATTGTTTCCAGTGAAAATTTCACCTGGCAAAATAAAATTACCTGTTGATTTGGCCATTTTTTTGCCATTCATAATCAGCATATTGGCATGTATCCAGTAATTAACAGGCGGTTGTCCTTTAGCAGCTTCGTTTTGTGCAATTTCACATTCGTGATGTGGAAATTTTAAATCCATTCCACCACCATGAATATCAAAATGCTCACCAAGGTATTTGGTGCTCATCGCAGTACATTCTAAATGCCAACCCGGAAACCCATCGCTCCAGGGCGATGGCCAGCGCATAATATGTTGCGGTTCGGCTTTTTTCCAAAGGGCAAAATCCTGAGGATTCTTTTTATCAGATTGCCCATCTAATTCACGGGTGTTGTGAATTAAATCTTCAAGTCTACGCTTGCTCAATTTACCGTACTCATGTGTTTCATTGAATTTATGAACATCAAAATATACAGATCCGTTTATTTCGTATGCAAATCCATTCTCAAGAATGGTTTTAATAAGTTCAATCTGTTCGATAATATGACCAGTAGCAGTAGGCTCAATACTTGGTGCCAAAAAATTAAAGGTGTTTAATATGTTATGGAAATCCACTGTGTAACGTTGAACCACTTCCATGGGCTCAATTTGCTCTAAACGCGCTTTTTTGGCAATACGATCTTCACCTACATCGGCATCATTTTCCAAATGACCTGCGTCTGTAATATTTCTAACATAACGCACTTTAAATCCAAGATGTTTTAAATATCTGAAGATAACATCAAAAGACATAAAGGTTCGAACATTCCCTAAATGAACATTGCTATAAACCGTTGGGCCACAAACGTACATACCAACATGACCTTCATTAATTGGTTTAAATGTTTCTTTTTGTCCGGTAAGTGAATTGTATAATTTTATTTGATTATGCTTGTAAAGTTGCATTGCGATGTTTTGGTGTTTTAACTAAAACTTGGTATCTAATTTAATGTAATCTAAAAACTCTCTGCGTGTTGCTTTCTCTTTGAATTTTCCACCAAATTCAGAGGTTACTGTGCTGCTTTCAACATCCCTGATCCCTCTAGAATTGACACATAAATGTTTAGCATCAATGATACAAGCAACATCTTTAGTATTTAAAGCCTCTTGAAGTTCTTTAACTATTTGAATCGTTAATCGTTCTTGAACCTGAGGTCGTTTGGCATAATAATCAACAATTCTATTCATTTTTGATAAGCCAACCACCGTTCCATTTGAAATATAAGCAACATGTGCTTTACCCACTATTGGCAGTAAATGATGCTCGCAGGTTGAATACACTGTTATGTTTTTTTCAACCAACATCTCACCATATTTGTATTTGTTCTCAAAAGTGGAAGCACTTGGTCTTTTATTGGGGTCCAATCCACCAAACAGTTCTTTAACAAACATTTTAGCCACTCTGTTTGGAGTACCGTTAAGGCTGTCATCACTTAAATCAAGTCCTAATGTTTCCATAATGTGACGCACATCATCTTTGATAATATCAATCTTTTCATCATTTGAAAGTTTAAAAGCATCACTTCTCATGGGTGTATTTGAAGACGTACCAACGTGATTGTTTCCTAAAGCTTCAAATTCGTCTATGTTGTTATCAATTCTCATTTGTTACAAAAATCAGGTTATAGTGTGCAAAGATAAGTAATTCACTTTTGTTATGTTTTGAATTGGCAAACAATTAATAGTTTACATTTTAAAGAGAAATAATTCATTTAAAATTATAAAGCCCGGACTGTAAAAATCCAAGCTTTGTATTATGTGTCTATTTAAAATGTTGTTATATGTTAAAACTTAAAGACATTGTAATATTTGAAATTTTTGTGTCAATATTGGCACTATCGGTCAAGCCTACATTGTATAATTGGTAATTTGAATTGCGTTTGGATTGATCATAAGTAACATCTAACCTTGTGTTTCCAAAACTATAACCAAGGCCTACAGAATATCCGTTAAGATCCCCAACAGTGATACTGTCTTTATAAGGGCTTTCCTCAAAACGATACCCACCTCTAAAACTAAATTGTTTATGTTTGTATTCACCACCAATTCTGTAAGTGGAAGCCGATGTTAGGTTAGAACTGATAACATTATTTTGATCTACAAATACCGGATCTGAAATAGGTTTAAATTTTGTTGTACTGTAATCTTTTATCGAATAATCAAAACTAATTAAGCCTTGCTCACCAAAAACATAAGCTAAACTACCGGTTAATTTGCCTGGTGTTTGAAGCTTATAGTCAGGATAAATATTTACAATTTGTGGGTCAATAATAATTGGGCTATCTGTTCCTGAAACGGTTGAAATGTATTGTGTTGTTTCTTCAGAAATAGTATACCAAGTTGGAGAATCGTAAACGAGCCCTAATCTAAATTCAGGACTTAGTTTCATAATTCCACCCAGTTGAAACGAAAAACCTGATCCAGTCGTAGATAGTGTATTTTCAAAATTTATTTGGTTTATCAAAGAAGCTGAATTCGAATTGCTCTCCAATAACCGTGTAAACCGGTCGAAATTTATAAGATGGGAATTTAAATTTACTCCCAAATATAAATTTTCATCATATTGAAATGCCGCGTTAAATGTAATTTTGCCATTATAGCCACTTGAGGCATAGGTATATTGTTGGTTAAATGTACCGTTTCCTAAATTGGACGTGTACATGGTGTTAGCATCATCATTGGTGTCTGGCTCTAAAATATAAGACTCATATCCTAAAAAGGCTTGCTGATTTGCAAAACCATAAATATTACCAATATCAGAGTAAGCTTGGGAATAGGATTCTCCATCTAAAGCAGAAATTTCATCTAATCTTAAGCCATTAGCATATTCTAAGAAATAAAAATCAACAGAATTGTTATTGGTATTTGTACCCGAAGCAAACCAATTATCATTAAAATTATTGGTTTTATCATAGTTAATACTCAGTGAAAATTTTTTCCATGGAGAACTCGAGTTGTTATTTGCAAACACAAATACAGCCCCGCCTTGATTAAAATCAAATTTGGTGTTTGATGTACTATTAAACCCATTAAAATACTGTGCGTTATTTTTTGTGTCTAAATTAGACAAACTAAAAGACATATTGCTTTTTGTAAAGACAGCAGATCCGGCAGGATTTAAACCAACGGCACTCATATCGCCGCCAAGTGCGCCAAACGCACCGCTTAAGGCCCTAAAACGAGCTGTTCCTTGAATTTCATCTTGAGAATATCTAAGGGCATCTGTAATATCCTGACCGTACATTAAGGGCATTGATAGCATACCTATGAATAATAAGCTTAACTTTTTCATATAGTGTTCTTTTTTTCTTTTTAAGTTATTTAACGACCTCTTCTACCTGAAGATGATGAACCGCCTCTACTGCCTGAAGATGATGAACCGCCCCTACTTCCTGAACTATAGCTACCTGAAGAGGGTCTTGAGTAGCTAGGACTACTGTTTCCAGAACTTCTTCTCGTATTGTAGCTTCTGTTGTTTGTAGACGACGACGACCTAGAACTTCTTCCAACCGAGGACGATCGATTTGTTGAATTTGCAGTTGGAGACGAAACACTTGCCGATCTTCTCTGGGAATTTGTATAGACTCTAGGGCTAGAGCTATTATATCTATTAACCGTATTGGAATTAGAATTTACCGAACCTCTCCGAGACGTTGAATAGTTTGAGGTTCTTGAATAACTATTTCTGCTATTTGATAAG
>CAXBHA010000148.1:0-6303 GCA_963974955.1 uncultured Yeosuana sp.
TAAAGCGGGTTTGATGGTAGGTGATATCATTCTAATTATTAATGGGAAACCATCCTATCAATTTTTGTTGCAGGATTTAATGCACAAATTTTATGACAAGGATGGAACGCGCATCAAACTTATTGTGGAACGTAATGGAAAGGAATTAAGCTTCGTATTTAATTTAGAAAAGTTATTTGAATAAAAAAGCCCTGGAGTCTTTAAATTAACTTCAGGGCCTTCACTTTCTATTTATATATTTTTATTGTTCCACGACACTTTTATCTTTTTTTTCTAGAACACTTTCTTTATTCGAATCAATTACTTCGCCTTTAATTTTTAAGGCTATCGTAGGGGTGTCCGCATTTGAAATAACAGTGATTGTTTTTCTAATAGGACTTACTCTGTTTGTGTCATATTTTACTTCAATTTTTCCTGTTTTACCAGGCAATATAGCTTCATCTGGTTTTTTAGGAATGGTGCATCCGCAACTAGAGGTAACTTTCGAAATAATAAGAGGAGCATCACCGGTATTTGTAAACTCAAAAACGCGTACACCATTTGACCCTTTTTCAATAGTTCCATAGTCTATTGTATCGCTTTTAAATTCGATTTTGGCAGTTTTATCTTGGGCATTCATTGAAAAACTTAATAGACCAATGCATAAAATAGTAATTATTTTTTTCATCATAATAATTTTTAAATGTTTGTAAACATAGTCACTTTTTCTACAATCTGCAAAAAAAATAGATGAAATGCACTATTATGAGCAACATTCACCATAAACATTTTTTGTAATACCTCTCACAGGCTTTCATAGAAAAAGAAATATAAGTACTTTTGCAAATCAACTTTCAAAAACTATTCCAAAGTATGCAAATTCCATCTAAATATGATGCAAGTCAGGTAGAAAGTAAATGGTACAGTTACTGGATGAAACATAATTATTTTCATTCTGAGCCAGATGAAAGAGAGCCATATACTATCGTTATACCACCACCTAACGTTACGGGTGTATTGCATATGGGACACATGCTCAATAACACCATCCAGGATGTATTAATCCGTTATGCGCGATTGCTAGGTAAAAATGCTTGTTGGGTGCCTGGAACCGATCATGCCTCTATTGCGACTGAAGCGAAAGTGGTTGCTAAACTTAAAGAACAAGGAGTAGATAAAAACGATTTATCTCGAGACGAGTTTTTAAAACATGCTTGGGATTGGACACACGAATATGGCGGGGTGATTCTTGAACAATTGAAAAAGTTGGGGTGTTCATGCGATTGGGATCGAACAAAATTCACCATGGATGATGATATGAGTGAAGCTGTGATAAAAGTGTTTGTTGATCTATACAATAAAGGCTTAATTTATCGAGGCTATAGAATGGTTCACTGGGACCCTGAAGCGAAAACAACATTATCTGATGAAGAAGTGATTTATGAAGAGCGCCAAGGATTACTGTATTATATTGCTTATAAGATTGAAGGGAGTAACGATTCCTTAACGATTGCTACCACACGTCCCGAAACTATTTTTGGAGATACTGCTATTTGTATTAACCCTAACGACAAACGCTTTACACCTCTTAAAGGTAAGAAGGCCATTGTCCCAATTTGTAATAGGGTCATTCCGATAATTGAAGATGACTATGTAGATATGGAATTTGGTACAGGTTGTTTAAAAGTGACCCCTGCACATGATGAAAACGATAAGAATTTAGGTGATAAACATAATCTTCAGGTTATTGATATCTTTAATGATGATGCATCTTTGAATAGCTTTGGATTGCATTATGAAGGTAAGGATCGTTTTGTAGTTAGAAAGGAAATTCAAAAGGAACTGGAAGAAAAAGGTCATTTGGTTAAAACCGAAAATTACGTAAATAAAGTAGGGACCAGCGAGCGTACCAAAGCCGTTATTGAACCGCGCTTATCCGATCAATGGTTTTTAAAAATGGAAGATTTGGTAAAACCTGCTATTAAAGCAGTTTTAGAAGATGGTGAGATTAAATTGTTTCCTAAAAAGTTTGAAAACACCTATAGACATTGGTTGGAAAATATTCGTGATTGGAATATTTCCCGTCAACTGTTATGGGGACAGCAAATTCCGGCCTATTATTATGGTGATGGAAAAGATGATTTTGTAGTGGCCGAGACTATTGAGGAAGCTCTAAAGCTAGCTAAACAAAAAACTAATAACCCACAACTAACAACTAACAATTTGCGTCAAGATACCGATGCTTTAGATACGTGGTTTTCATCTTGGTTATGGCCTATAAGCGTGTTTGATGGCATTAGAACTCCTGAAAACAAGGACATTCAATATTACTATCCAACTAATGATTTGGTTACAGGACCGGATATTCTGTTCTTTTGGGTAGCCAGAATGATTATTGCAGGCTATGAGTACAGAGATGAAAGACCATTCCAAAATGTGTATTTAACAGGATTGGTTCGAGATAAACAACGTCGGAAAATGAGTAAATCCCTAGGGAATTCTCCTGATGCCTTAAAGCTTATTGAGGAATTTGGAGCCGATGGTGTTCGTGTTGGATTACTGTTAAGCTCCGCTGCTGGAAATGATTTACTGTTTGATGAAGCCTTATGTCAACAAGGAAAAGGGTTTGCTAATAAAATATGGAATGCCTTTAGATTGATTGAAGGTTGGGAGGTTACGGATATAAAACAACCACAATCATCAAAAATAGCTATAGAATGGTTTGAGGCCAAGTTTCAAGAAACATTGGTAACCATTGAAGACCATTATAGCAAATATCGTATTAGCGATGCATTGATGGAAACCTATAAACTAATATGGAATGATTTCTGTTCGTGGTTCTTGGAAATCATAAAACCTGACTATCAAAAGCCCATTGACAAAACAACATATCAAGCTGCCATTACCATTTTTGAGAACAATTTAAAATTGTTGCATCCTTTTATGCCGTTTTTAACAGAGGATATTTGGCAATATATTTCTAAAAGAACGCCAGAAGAGGCCTTAATAGTGGCAAAATGGCCTGAAACCAAAACTTTTGACAAGAATTTAATCTTGGAATTTGATTTTGCTTCGGAAGTTGTTTCAGGAATCAGGACCATCAGAAAACAAAAAAACATCCCTTTTAAGGAAAGCATGCAATGTTTGGTCATTAATAATGAAAACAGCAATGCAACATTTGATAAGGTTATTGTTAAACTAGGAAACCTTGAGAGCATACACTATGTAAATGAAGCCGTTGAAGGCGCTTTAACGTTTAGGGTCAAATCCAATGAATATTTTATTCCTATTGTGGGAGCTATTGATGTAGAAGCTGAAATTAAAAAATTAACGGAAGAATTAAACTATACCCAAGGGTTTCTAAAATCGGTACAAAAGAAACTATCCAATGAGCGATTTGTAGCTGGCGCACCAGAACAGGTAGTGGACGGTGAAAAGAAAAAAGAAGCCGATGCCCTGGCTAAAATAGAAACGCTAAAATCTAGTTTGGCCAGTTTGAATTAAGTGGTTTGGGAGTTTCGTTTAACGGTGTTGTAAGCAGTGCTTTCTCGATATTTGTTATTTCATTCCTTATCTAATTCCAAAATTGTTTGAAGCAACACGTTCGCTCCATTAGCCATATCAACTGCTGATGTAAACTCTTTTGGTGAGTGACTGATTCCACCCATACTGGGAACGAAAATCATACCAATAGGACAAATTAAGGCTATTTCTTGAGCGTCGTGTCCTGCACCGCTTTGCATATATTTTGTACTTAAGCCCATGGTTTTGGTAGATTTTTCGATGATTTGCTGCAAATTTCCATTGGTCAATGCAGGTTTTACAAAATTGTCTCGTCGTTGAAAATTAATTTTTGTTTTAGTTTCAATGGCAATAGTTGCTGCCTGCTTTTCCATTTCTGCAAAAAGCATTTCTATTTTTTCGAAAGATAAATCCCGTATTTCTAAACCAAGTACCACTTCACCAGGAATTACATTATAAGCTCCTGGCATAGCATCAATTTTGCCTACCGTAGCCACGTGCTTACCTTCTGTTTTCAAGGCAATATCGTTTACTGCAATGATAAATTTAGAGGCAGCGAGTAGAGCGTCTTTTCGAAGTTTCATGGGTGTGGTGCCTGCATGATTGGCAGCACCCTCCACGGTAATCTCCCACCACACAATACCTACGATGCCTTCTACTATACCGATTTCAATTTTCTCTTGTTCTAAAATGCTCCCTTGTTCAATATGTAATTCTAAAAAGGCTTTTAAATCTCCTTTTTTAAGAATACTACTTGAAATAGCATCTGGGTTTCCCCCTATAACCTTGATACCTTCCGAATAAGTTAAACCCATTTGGCTTTTTTCTTGAAGTCCGTCTGCGGTTAGGTGTCCCACCTTAGCCATACTACCAATAGTGCCGCCCTCTTCATTGGCAAAAATAAGGACTTCCAAAGGATGGTTAGTCATTATGTTACTTTCTTTCAGGGCTTCCATTACCTCCAAAGCAGCAACAGAACCCACGCAGCCATCATAATTGCCACCATCGGGTACCATATCAATGTGCGAACCGAAAGCGATTGGTTTTAGAGATGGGTTTTTGCCTTTTCGTTTTCCAATGATATTTCCGGCAGCATCAATAGTGACTTCTAATCCCGCATTTTTCATCTGCTCCATAAACCAATTTCTGCCTTCTACATCTCCTTTGGTATAAGCCACCCGATAGCCTTTTCCTGTAGTGTCTTTGCCAAATTCTGCCAGTTCAAATATCCTCTTTTCTATTCGTTCTTGATTGACCCTTATGTGTTTTTGGTTTGTGGATTGACTTTGAGCAGTCATCGTAAAACACACTAAAAACAAAGTGAGTAAAAATAATCTTGTTGACTTCATAAATTGGGTTTTAATTTTTCTATTACTGTTTTTTTGTTTGGTTAGTAAGCGATTTTTTTAGCATGTCACGATATGATATGGATTTTTTCAATTATCTATATCAGAAGTTAAACGAAGTTATCATTTTTTCTTACAAAGTCAAGTTTCGGGATCATCCTATTAAACTATTAAAGCAAGAGAGAGGGTGTAGTAATCGTTATTTTTCTGAATAAAAGTTTTTAATGATAGATTCCATTACTTTTTTGTTTTCAGAAACGGCAATAATTTCTTTCCAAACAGCATCTGAAATTAATTGTTTTAATGGTTGATCAAGTTTTAGAATGTTATTAAAAACTTTCAAAATTTTTTTATCCCAATGTTTAGAGTATCGTAATAAATCATCAGGGTACACGACTTTTCGTTTAGTGCCTTCATCAACACCTCTAAAAGGGGTTGAAATATTTAAATACCCATAATCATCGGTTAACTGTTCTCCAGGATGAATATCTCTAATGGCTATTTCAAAATCATAAGCAGTGCTTAAACAATTTGAGTTAAAACTGTGGTTTACAAAACGACCATTATCCCAGCACAGTATAAGGTTCCCACTATTATTTCTAAAACAATAGGTATCTAAAATTTCTTGATACAAGGGGTTCATAGCCTTAAATTCGGTAGGGCTAAATTCCCTGTCTAATTTGTCTAAAGCCCAAGTAATTGTCCCAGCAGGTATAAATTCAGTGGCCACTACGCCGTGACCGATTTCGCTATTTATAAATTTAAGTTCGGTTTTCGGGTGAATCATATACTCAATTTAATTGGATAGTTTAGTGTTTTATAATATATCTAGAAAGAGTTCTATTTTCTATACAAAAAATAAGTATTTACCAATTCAATATACGTGGTTTTAGCTTCGTCTTGGGTAATATCTTTAATTTGGAACAACGCATTGGTTTTAAAAGCATTTATAATAGGTTTTTTACTACTAGGCCTTTCATAGTTATTAGTTGCTTTTTTAAAATAGGCATATAGCCGGAGCAAAAAATCTGCTGGAAAAGGCTCTGTGTGTGCATTTACACGATCAACAGCCTCTTGAAATTCTATATCTAAGTTGTTATTAGTCATTAATTTCAGCAATAATACTTTCACCACCAAGTACTTTTTCATTGAGTTGTACTTTTATCTTAGCGTTTAAAGGTAAAAATAAATCAACTCTCGAACCAAATTTTATAAAACCAGAATCTCGCCCTTGAATAACTTGTTCGTCTATCTTCGCGTAATTTACAATGCGCTTTGCCATGGCACCGGCTATTTGTCTATATAAAACCTTTCCAAAGGTGGTATTGTCTATTACTACCGTAGTTCGTTCATTTTCTTCACTTGCTTTTGGATGCCATGCCACCAAATATTTTCCAGGATGATATTTACTAAATACAATTTTGCCACCAATTGGGTAACGCGTAACATGGACATT
>CAXBHA010000149.1:0-6301 GCA_963974955.1 uncultured Yeosuana sp.
GTTTGAATATGGCCGTATTACCCATGATTAAAGCTGGAATAAGTAAACAAAATGTTTCATTAAGCGGGTAATTATAAGGCCCCAAACATAACACAACACCTAATGGTCCTCGCCTAATATGTGCATAAATACCATCACTCTTGTTAAATTTAGCACTGTCACGATCCATTTGTTTATAATCTTCGATCGTGTCGTAGATATAATCAACCGTTCTATCGAACTCTTTTTGTGAATCCTGTAAATTTTTACCTATTTCCCACATTAACAGCTTAACAACTTCGTCTCGTTTGGTTTTCATCAATTTAACGAAGTTCTCCATACAGGTAATTCTGTCTACAACTTTCATTGTAGGCCATAATCCTTGACCTTTGTCATACGCTAAACATGCAGAATCTAAAGCTTCTAATGCTTCCTCTTTTCCTTGGTTTGGAATACTTCCTAACAAGGTAGGTTTGTAGACTTCAGTTGATGAAATAGTAGAATATATATTTGAGGTTTCTCCTTTCCATTTTTTTAATTCTCCTGACACTAAATAGGTGTTTTGATGTAATAGAGAATTAATTTTATAAGCTTCTGGGATTTCTGAAAAAGCTGTTTTCATCTGTTTATATTTATTTATTTTTTATAGGTCATACTTCGACTGCGCTCAGCACAGGGATGGAATGCCCTGTTAATCATATCGTCCCGATAGCTATCGGGAGGTTTGCAAATTGTTAATGGGCATTTCATAATATAAAAATGATGTTAAAAACTAAATGCTAAGATACTTATATTTTTGTTCAGATATCTATATTGTAACAACATATACTGAAAAAATATCATACTTATAACTATTTAATTACCTGATAACAAATCTCTTACAACGAAAACGATTTCGCCTACGAATGTGGAAATAATAAATTCTACAATTCTGTTTTAAAAAATAAAAGTCGACATATTAAAAACATATCAACTTTTATTTTATTTTCCATAATTGAGAAACAGAAAATGCTTTTATTTCATTACTGTCAAAACTAGACTATAGGTTTCATAGCCTTCATGGAAGCTCTTAAAAATGTTCCTGTTTTTTCAACAGGATGATTTCTTAAAGCAGCATTTACTTCTATTAGTTTAGCATTATCAACACCTTTACCGTTATCTTTAGCATAGGCCTTTCCAATAACATTGGTGTCGATTTTCTTCATAAAATCTGCTAATAAAGGTTTGCAAGCATGATCGAATAAATAACAACCATACTCCGCTGTATCAGAAATAACGCTGTTCATTTCGTATAATTTACGTCTTGCAATGGTATTTGCAATTAGTGGCGTTTCATGCAATGATTCATAATATGCAGAGGCATCAATAATACCAGACTCTGTCATAGATTCAAAAGCTAATTCTACACCTGCCCTTACCATAGCTACCATCAAAACCCCATTATCATAATAGTCTTGTTCAGAAATTTTTACATCTCCCGCTGGTGTTTTTTCAAAGGCTGTTTCAGCGGTTGCAGCTCTCCACCCTAATAAATCTTTATCATTATTAGCCCAATCTTCCATCATCCCTTTTGAAAAGTTTCCTTCCATTATATCGTCCATATGTTTTTGAAATAACGGACGCATAATATCTTTTAATTCCTCAGACAATTCAAAAGCTTTAATTTTAGCTGGGTTTGACAACCGATCCATCATATTGGTAATACCGCCATACTTTAAACCTTCTGTAATCGTTTCCCAACCATACTGAATTAATTTAGAAGCATATCCCGCATCTATTCCTTTTTCAATCATTTTATTAAAACAAAGAATGGAACCTGTTTGTAACAACCCACAAAGAATCGTTTGTTCTCCCATTAAATCACTTTTAACCTCAGCAACGAACGATGAGGCTAAAACCCCTGCTCTATCGCCACCAGTAGCGGCAGCATACGCTTTAGCTTGCGCCCAACCTTTTCCTTCTGGATCATTTTCTTCGTGTACCGCAATTAATGTTGGCACACCAAATCCTCTTTTATACTCTTCACGAACTTCGGTTCCTGGACATTTTGGTGCTACCATGATTACGGTAAGATCTTTACGGATTTGTGTGCCTTCTTCAACAATATTGAATCCATGAGAATACGATAACGTAGCGCCTTTTTTCATCAATGGCATAATAGCTTTTATAACGCTGGTGTGCTGTTTATCTGGGGTAAGGTTTAATACTAAATCGGCTGATGGAATTAATTCTTCATAGGTTCCAACTTTAAATCCATTATCAGTAGCATTTACATAAGACGTTCTCTTTTCTTTTATCGCCGCTGCCCGTAATGTATAAGATATATTTAAACCAGAATCTCGCATATTGAGTCCTTGGTTTAATCCTTGCGCACCACATCCAACAATGACAATTTTTTTACCTAATAATGCATTGACACCATCTTCAAATTCTGAAGCATCCATAAATCGACACTTTGATAATTGATTTAATTTATCTCTTAATGATAGTGTGTTAAAATAATTTCCCATTTTTAATAATATTATTGATTATTGAATGCTAAAAGCATTTCTGTTATTTTCATTTCGTCTTTAGTTACTGCAATTCTCCCCGACCGAACAAACTGCATAATACCAAAAACATTTAAGTCTCGGCGTAACGATTCTATTTCATGCCGTCTTCCTGATTTTTCAAGCACAAAAAATTCTTTATTTACGGTGACAATTTGCGAGTTACTATCTTTAATTATATTCTGAATTTGAGGCTCTTCAAAAAGTAAAGCCGACTTTATTTTAAACATACATGACTCTGTATATATGGTTTCATCATCGGTATGAAAATAAGCGCGAATAGTTTCAACTTGTTTTTCTATTTGCTTTACAATTTTTCTAGCTTGCGCTTCTTCCATGTTTACAACTATAACAAACCTGTTTACACCTTCAATTTCAGACTGCGATGTTGTTAAACTTTCAATATTGATGTGTCTACGTTGAAAAATTGCTGAAATTCGATTTAGCAACCCAATATTATTTTCGGTATAAATCGATATGGTAAATGTTTTTATTTCTTCGTTCATTTTCTTTAAAAGATATTAGAAAAAAGATGCTAGAGAAAAGACTTTTATCGCTTTCGCGGAAAAAACTGCAATCCTACCTTATCTTTATTCTTTGTTCTATTTTCCTTATTCTACTTTATTAACTTAATCTAATGTCTGAAACCGATGCCCCAGAAGGAATCATAGGAAATACATTATCTTCCTTTTCGACATAAACTTCTAAGAAATAAGCATCTTTTGAAGCAATCATCTCTTTTACTGCATCTGCCAATTCTTCACGTTTTTTAACTCGTTTTGCTTCTATATAATAGCCTTTGGCAATGGTTACAAAATCTGGATTCGTCATTTCGGTTGAGGCATAACGTTTATCAAAAAACAATTGTTGCCACTGACGTACCATTCCTAAAAACCCATTATTTAATACCACAATTTTTACTGGCACTTTTTGTTGAAAAATAGTTCCTAATTCTTGAATAGTCATTTGAAAACCACCATCTCCAATAATGGCTACAACTTCTCTTTCAGGAGCAGCCATTTTTGCTCCAATCGCTGCTGGAAGTGCAAATCCCATGGTTCCTAATCCTCCAGAAGTAATATTACTTTTAGTGGTGTTAAAATCTGCATATCTACAAGCGATCATTTGGTGTTGACCAACATCGGAAACAATAGCCGCATCGCCTTTGGTTTGAATGTTGATTTCATTCAAAACCTCGCCCATGGTCAATCCTTCCTTGACAGGATGTAAATCGTCTTTTATAACTTTTTCAAATTCAATAGCATATAAATCTTTAAATTCTTGAAGCCATTCAGGATGGGAATTCGCGTTAAGTAACGGCAAAAGCCCTGCTAAACTTGCTTTGGAATCGCCTAATACAGCAATATCCGTTTTTACGTTTTTATCAACTTCAGCTGGATCAATTTCAAAATGAATAATTTTTGCTTGCTTGGCATAGGTATTTAAATTCCCTGTAACGCGATCATCAAAACGCATCCCAATCGCGATAAGAACGTCACATTCGTTTGTTAATCTGTTAGGCGCATAGTTTCCATGCATACCAACCATCCCAACATTTAGTGGATGTGATGTAGGTAAGGCAGATGCTCCAAGAATGGTCCAAGCAGAAGGAATTCCCGCTTTTTCAATTACTGCTTTTAATTCTTCTTCGGCTTTTCCCAAAATAATACCTTGTCCCCAAACTATCAACGGTTTTTTAGCTCGATTAATTAATGTTGCTGCTGCTTTCAAAGCTTCAGAATCTGTTTTTGGAATTGGATTATAACTTCTAACACCAGTACATTTGACATATGAAAAATCGAATACTTCTAATTGAGCATCCTTAGTAATATCAACTAATACAGGTCCTGGTCTACCACTTTTTGCAATATAAAATGCTTTGGCAATAATCCCAGGGATTTCAGATGCTTTTGTTATTTGGTGATTCCATTTGGTAACCGGTGTAGAGATTCCTACAATATCGGTTTCTTGAAACGCATCACTCCCTAATAAATGGGAAGCCACTTGACCAGTAATACATACCATAGGTGTAGAATCTATTTGAGCATCTGCAATACCCGTTATTAAATTGGTCGCTCCTGGCCCTGATGTTGCCATAGCTACACCAACTCTACCAGAAATACGGGCATACCCTTGAGCTGCGTGAGTTGCTCCTTGTTCGTGTCTTGTTAACACGTGATGTATTCGATCTCTGTATTTATATAATTCATCATATACGGGCATAATGGCGCCTCCTGGATATCCGTAAAGAATGTCAACACCCTCTGCTATTAAGCATCTTATGATGGCTTCACTGCCGGTAATCCGTTCGGTTTTTTGAGCCACTTTTGTTGTTTTGGTTTTTATTTCTGTATTCATACCTCTCACTTAAAATTCATCGGTCACACATCCTTTGGATGCTGACGAAACAGTTCTTGCATATTTATAGAGTACACCACGACTAAATTTTAATTTAGGTGACGTCCAATTTTGTTTTCTTTTTTCCAATTCTTTATCTGAAACTTCAAGGACAATTGAATTTGTTTCAGCATCAATGGTAATGATATCTCCGTCTTTAACAACGGCAATGGTTCCGCCTTCTTGTGCTTCAGGGGTTATGTGTCCAACGACAAATCCATGCGTTCCACCTGAAAAGCGACCATCTGTAATCAATGCTACATCTTTACCCAAACCCGCACCCATAATAGCTGCTGTTGGTTTTAACATTTCTGGCATTCCGGGACCTCCTTTTGGACCTTCATATCGAATGACGACAACATCTCCTTTTTCTACTTTCCCATCTCTTATGCCATCGTTGGCTGCATATTCACCATCAAATACTTTTGCTTTTCCTCGAAATTTCAACCCTTCTTTTCCAGTAATTTTAGCAACACTACCTTCTTCAGCTAAATTACCATACAGCATTCGTAAATGTCCGGATATTTTAATAGGATTTTCAAGAGGTTTTATGACATCTTGTCCTTCTGTTAAATCCGCTACATCCAGTAAATTCTCAGCCAATGTTTTTCCTGTAACCGTTAAACAGTCACCATGCAATAAACCTTTCTTTAATAAGTATTTCAAAACTGCTGGAATACCCCCAACTGCATGTACATCTTCCATTAAGTATTTCCCGCTTGGTTTTAAGTCAGCCAGAAATGGTGTGTTATCACTTATTTTTTGAAAATCTTGTAATGTAAACTCAATTTGAGCCGCTCTAGCAATAGCTAAAAAGTGCAACACAGCGTTTGTTGAACCTCCTAAAATAGTAACTAAACGAATGGCGTTTTCTAAAGATTTTCTAGTAATAATATCTGAAGGTTTTATATCTTTTTCAAGTAATAAGCGCATGGCTTCACCTGCTTTTACAGATTCTATTTTTTTTTCTTCTCCCGTTGCAGGATTAGATGAATTAAAAGGCAAAGTCATCCCCAAAGCTTCAATAGCCGATGCCATTGTATTTGCAGTGTACATACCACCGCAAGCGCCAGCTCCTGGACACGCTTTTTGAACAATACTTTTAAATTCTGCTTCGCTCATGGTTCCAGCAACTTTACTTCCCCAAGCTTCAAAAGCAGATACTACATCCAATTTCTTACCTTCATGACAACCAGAATCAATAGTGCCTCCATACACTAAAATAGATGGCCTATTTAATCTTATCATAGCCATTAAAGCACCAGGCATATTTTTATCACAGCCCACAACAGTTATTAACCCATCATAACTCATGGCCTGAACTACAGTTTCCATAGAATCTGCAATAATATCACGGGATGGGAGTGAATATCGCA
>CAXBHA010000150.1:0-6290 GCA_963974955.1 uncultured Yeosuana sp.
AATGCCCTGTTAATCATATCGGTTGGTTTGCAAATTGTTAATGGGCATTTCATACGAGCTTATTTTAAAGTTCTAAAATATTCCAATACCGCTCTGGCTTCTTCTTGTGTCAAGTTTTGATTTGCCATGGGCGCTCCATTAAATTCGACCAATAGTTCTTTGGCCAATGGGTCCTTTTGAATCATTTCTTCTGGATTTAAAATCATGTTCATGATCCATTCTGGTGATCTTCTTTCCATAATCCCTTTTGGTGCTGGACCAATGAATTTTTTGTCGGGTCTATGACAGGCAGTACACATTTTATTATAGATTTCCTGTCCTTTTGCAACCATGGCCTGATCAATTTCAGAACCTAATTCTAACGATGTAATTGGGCCTACACCTTTATTGGTAAGGTCAATTTTTGTAGAAGGCAATTCTTTTACGGCAGGAGCGGCTTGTTGGGTTGTAGGTGCTTTTTTATCGTAGGAAAAGCCCTCTTTCTTTTTTTCTTCTTTCCCACCGCATCCAATAAGTAAACCAATAAATAATAGTGAGAATAATTTTAGCGTTGTTTTCATGTAAATTTTAGTGTTATGTTTATTAAAATGGGTTATATAAAGGCAAAAGTAAATTGTAATGAAAACATAAAATATGATAAAAGTCATATTTAAGATAGAAATATCTTTTTTATTTTGAATAAATTGTTTTTCACACAAATTATGCTGTCAAATTCTTCAAAATATGCTTTAAAAGCAGTATTATATCTAGCAGTCCATGCTAATGAATCGAATAAAATCATGGTAAAAGACATTGCAGCTCCAATCAATGTTCCCCAGGCCTATATTGCCAAATTATTGCAGGAACTTTCCAGGAAACATTTAATATCTTCAAAAAGCGGTAAAGACGGCGGGTTTTATTTGAATGAAGAGAATATAAATCAATCGGTTATAAAAATCATTGAAGCCATAGATGGCGAAAATAAATTAAATTCTTGCCTATTAAGTTTAGAACACTGCAACGAAAATAACCCTTGCCCACTTCACCACATAGCAAATCCCTATCGCGCAGAACTTATTAGTAAATTAAGTACAAAATCCATAAAAGACCTTTCTTTAGAAGTTAGCACAGGACGCGCTATACTTCCCTTATAGTATATAGTTATAATAGATACCTGGAATTTATCAATATCGCAAACATTTTGAAATGTGAATGCAAATGAAGTCGTGGGCATAAATTTTAGAAAACAACAATATCTAATTTTAGTAAAAGTTGTATTTTTGATGCACATTTGTAATTAATAGATTGCCAGAAATAAAATAATGGATAAATTTTCCTTTCTTAATGCTGCACATACGTCATATTTTGCTGAATTATATGAGCAATATTTGCATAACCCAGATTCTGTAGAGCCAAGTTGGAGAGCCTTTTTTCAAGGATATGACTTTGGAACTGAAAATTATGGACATAACGGTGAATTAATTGAAAGTGTTTCCTCGCGAATACCGGAAAATGTTCAAAAAGAGTTTCAAGTTATTAGACTGATTGATGGGTACAGAACACGCGGACATTTGTTCACAAAAACAAATCCGGTAAGAAGCCGAAGAACCTATGAGCCTACCCTGGCTTTAGAAAATTTTGGGCTATCTGAAAATGATTTAGAGACTGTTTTTAATGCTGGAGAGGTTTTAGGAATCGGCACAAAATCTTTACGGGATATTCTAGTCCATTTAAATAGAATTTACTGTAGCTCTATTGGAGTGGAGTATATGTATATTCGGAATCCAGACGTTATTAAATGGTGGCAAACCAAGCTTAATATTAATGATAACCATCCAAATTATTCAGTTCCCGCAAAAAAATATATTCTTTCAAAATTAAATCAAGCGGTAACATTTGAAAATTTTTTGCAAACAAAATATGTGGGTCAAAAGCGGTTTTCGCTGGAAGGGGGAGAATCTCTAATTCCTGCCATAAGCGTGGCCCTTTTTAATGCATGTGAAATTTATAATGTTAAGGAATGTGTATTGGGAATGGCACATCGTGGACGTTTAAATACACTGGTTAATATTTTTAGAAAACCTATTAAAGAACTTTTTAGTGAATTTGAGGGTAAAGATTTTGAAGATGAAGATATTGATGGCGATGTTAAATATCACTTAGGAATAACTCTCGAAAAAACCTATCAAAACGGCAAAACCATTAGGATGAATTTGGTTCCTAATCCATCACATCTTGAAACGGTTGCTTCTGTTGTTGAAGGAATTACACGAGCCAAAATTGATAATGATTACGATGGTGACGATTCAAGAATTTTACCAATTGTAGTACACGGAGATGCGGCTATTGCTGGACAAGGCATCGTTTATGAGGTTGGACAAATGAGCCAATTAAAAGGCTATAAAACCGGAGGAACCATTCATATTGTAGTCAATAACCAAATCGGCTTTACAACTAATTATCTCGATGCTCGCTCAAGTACTTACTGTACCGATGTCGCTAAGGTTACATTATCTCCAGTATTACATATCAATGCAGATGATGTAGAAGCAGTTGTACATGCGGTAGAAATGGCCTTAGACTATAGAATGCGCTATAAAAGAGATGTGTATATTGATTTATTAGGGTATAGAAAATATGGGCACAATGAAGGGGACGAGCCACGTTTTACACAACCAAAACTTTATAAAGAAATAGCAAAACATGCCAATCCGTTTGCTATCTATTCGGATAAATTAATTTCTGACAAGACCATTGAAAAGAAATATATTGAAAGTATTGTTGCTGAGTTTAAAGAGATGTTGGAACACGAATATGGAAAGTCAAAAGAAGAGCATAATTCTATAGTAAGAGAGTTTATGGAAGAACGTTGGACGGGTTTCCAACGAAAAGGATTAACTGAAATGCTTGAAAAAGTAGACACTTCCTATCCAAAAAACAAATTAGAAAATATTGTAAAAGTAGTTTCAACCGTTCCAAAAGGCGTCAAATTTTTGAGAAAAGCAGAAAAGATACTGGAAGGAAGGGCGACCATGGTTTTTAAAAGCGACTCGTTAGATTGGGGAATGGCTGAGACATTGGCTTATGGCAGTTTACTCGAAGAAGGTTACAATGTACGTATGTCTGGTCAAGATGTAGAGCGCGGAACGTTTAGTCATCGCCATGCCATTTTGCGAGATGAAATATCAGAAGAGCGAATCAATTTATTAAATATAAACCCCGCTACTAAAGGGAAAATGTTTATTTATAATTCATTGTTGTCAGAATATGCTGTATTAGGTTTTGATTATGGGTACGCTATGGCAAATCCAAATACCCTAACGCTTTGGGAAGCCCAATTTGGGGACTTTGGAAATGGTGCTCAAATTATTTTTGACCAATATTTGTCGGCAGCAGAAGATAAATGGAAATCACAAAATGGCATTGTTGTGTTATTACCTCATGGATATGAAGGCCAGGGATCAGAGCATTCATCGGCACGAATAGAACGCTATCTGCAACTGTGTGGAGAGGATAATATGACAGTAGCAGATTGTACAACACCAGCCAGTTTTTTTCATTTGCTACGAAGACAAATGAAACGCGATTTTAGAAAACCATTAATTGTTTTTACACCAAAAAGTTTATTGAGACACCCTAAAGCGGTTTCCTCATTAAAAGAACTTGTAAAGGGTCAATTTAATGAAGTTATTGACGACACTCTAGATTCAAAAAACGTAAAACGACTTGTATTCTGTACAGGGAAATTCTATTACGATTTATTAGCTGAGCGCGAAAAATTAAATATAAATGATGTTGCTTTAATTAGATTGGAGCAATTGTTCCCTTTGCATTTGGAAAAAATACAACAGGTCATTGACAAATATACAAATGTGAAAGAATATATTTGGGCACAGGAAGAACCTAAAAACATGGGCGCTTGGAGTTTTATAGCTCAACGATTGGATTTGGTTAAATTAAAGGTGTTATCAAGGACATATAATTCGGTTCCAGCGCCAGGGTCGAGCACGCGAGACAAAAGAAGGCAACAACGTGTTATTGATTCTGTTTTTGAAATAAATTAAAAACATTTCAAATAGCCAAATTCAGGAATGAAATTCAGTAGAAAATTAAAATTATAAAGAATGATTTTAGAAATGAAAGTCCCTTCACCAGGGGAATCTATAACAGAAGTGGAAATCGCAACATGGTTAGTACAAGATGGTGATTATGTTGAAAAGGATCAGGCCATTGCAGAAGTTGATAGTGATAAAGCAACCTTGGAGTTACCTGCTGAGGAAAGCGGGATTATTACTTTAAAAGCTGAAGAAGGCGATGCAGTGGCCGTTGGTGCGGTTGTTTGTTTAATTGATACAAGCGCTCCAAAACCAGAAAGCGATACACCTAAACCAGAAAAGAAAGAAGACGCTCCAAAAACTGAACCTAAATCGTCTGTCAGTTCGAGCGCAGTCGAGAACAAAACATATGCAACTGGAACTGCCAGTCCGGCAGCTAAAAAGATTTTGGCTGAAAAAAACATAGCATCTACAGCAGTTTCTGGAACTGGCAAAGATGGTCGAGTGACTAAAGAAGATGCCTTAAATGCTACACCATCGATGGGTACTCCTACAGGAGGAAATAGAGGCAATACAAGAACCAAGTTATCAATGTTACGCCGTAAAGTGGCTGAACGTTTAGTTGAAGCAAAAAACACAACAGCTATGTTAACAACGTTTAACGAGGTTGATATGTCGTCGATATTTGCTTTGCGAAATGAATTTAAAGACAAGTTTAAAGATAAACATGGTATAGGTTTAGGATTTATGAGTTTCTTTTCATTGGCAGTTGTCAGAGCATTAAAACTGTATCCGGCCGTTAATTCCATGATTGATGAAAAAGAAATGATTACCTATGATTTTTGCGATATTAGTATTGCGGTTTCAGGACCTAAAGGTTTAATGGTTCCAGTCATGAGAAATGTTGAGAACTTGACATTTAGAGGCGTTGAAGCTGAGGTAAAACGATTGGCAATTCGAGCTCGTGATGGACAAATCACCGTTGATGAAATGACTGGAGGAACCTTTACTATTTCAAATGGCGGCGTTTTTGGAAGCATGCTTTCAACCCCAATTATTAATCCGCCACAAAGCGGTATTTTAGGAATGCATAATATTGTGGAACGTCCAGTAGCAATTGATGGAAAAGTTGAAATCCGTCCTATAATGTACGTAGCCTTATCCTACGATCACAGAATTATTGATGGTAAAGAGAGCGTGGGGTTTTTAGTAGCCGTAAAAGAAGCTCTGGAAAACCCTGTTGAGCTGTTAATGAATAACGATGTTAAAAAAGCATTAGAGCTTTAATAGTACTAAATACTAAATAATATAGGTCCTGAACTGTTTTGGTTCGGGATTTTTTTTCAATACACATGACAAAAATCATCTTTATTTAGACTAAATAAAAATAATTTTACACTCAATTCAATCCATATTGAAAGTGAGGAATTTAGTGTTATGCGCTTTTACCATTGTCTTTATAAGTTCTAAATCAATAGGTCAAATTGTAGAACCTTCATCTGTTGTAGAAAAAAATATTTTACAACTGGAGCTTGAAACATTATATTCAATTGAAAAAAAAGCATCACAAAAAACCACCTCTTGGGATATTCCAAATATTTTAATTAGATATGGGCTTTCAGATAATATTGAGCTGCAATTGCACACTCCTTTTACCAAAGAACGATATTTTGAATACAACGAATTGACGACCAATATTTTTAAATTTGAAGAAGGTGAATTTGGAATATCAATAAACTTATGGGGTCAAAATAAATTCCTTCCGGAAACCGCAATAATGGCAAGAATTGTTTCGTCAACCAACACGCTTAAATTTAATGAACTCGGAAATATAGTGTCTTTAAATTTTTCAAATCTAGTTTCTAAAAAATTGCGTTTAAATTATAATATTGGAACCACAACTAATATTAAAAAACACACTACTGGGTTTTATATTTTAAATATTAGTTATGAACCAAATTCCCAAGTACATTATTTTCTTGAAAATTCAAGCGATTTTACTTTAAATAATGTAGAATCCAATAGCTTGGGAATGGGTTTTGGGTTAAATTTAAGCAATAATTTAGCAATGGATTTTTCGGCTACCAGAAGCTTGAACCATGACATGTTTTCTACAGGTGTGATTTTAACTTGGGCAATCAATACTAAAAAACAATAGCGTTGTATTAATAAAAACCAATCAATCAAAAAGCGCAACGTGTTAAGTTGTCCTTTCCTTTTTATTATGGAAAAACACCTTATATAATTAATGTAATT
>CAXBHA010000151.1:0-6254 GCA_963974955.1 uncultured Yeosuana sp.
GTCCTTTTTCAAAGGCTTTTGGCGTTTTCCCGTCATCATTGTAAAACGTTCGCTCACTATAATCTACAACCTCATCATTGTAATAGTGGAGCTCAAGGTTACTAGCATTATACGCTGCCGTATTTTGCATTGGTTTTGCCATAAGTATAAAGGCGCCAGCTCTCACATAGGTTGGAATAGAATTTTCTTTGGTTTTAACTTCTTTGTTTTGGCCTCCATGAATACTCTCATCTGTATAAAAATCGAACCAGATGTTGTTTTTTGGAAAATAAACATCTTTTGTTTGTAGACTATCCTTTAAAATAGGCGCCACTAAAAAATCCTGTCCCCACAAGTACGTATCGGATTTTGCAAATAACTCAGGGTTATCTGATTCTTCAAAAAATAAAGGCTGCATTAAGGGTGCGCCAGTTTGGTTGTTTTGAAATGCCAGATTATAATTATATGGCAATAACTTATAGCGTAAGTCGATAGATTCTTTAGCAAGAGACTTTGCCCTGGCGCTTCTAAAAACCGGCTCACTTGGCACCGTCTCGTCTGCATGTGGTCTGTAAACAGGTTGGAATACACCATATTGCAACCAACGTGTATACAGGTTATCATCTAAGTTGGGGCCAGCAAAACCTCCTAAATCAGAATGCATATACCCAAGGCCTTGCATGCCCATTTGAAGTGCAATTTCTGGTTGCGATTGTAACCCTCCCCAACTTCTGCTAACATCGCCCGACCAAGGAATGAGTCCAAAACGCTGCGACCCAGAATACCCTGCCCTCATTAAGGTGAAAACTCTTCTGTCTGGATTAAACTCTTGACCCGCTTCATACACTAATCTTGCCCAATCATGTCCGTAAATATTATGCACTTCATCTGCAGTTCCAGTGGCATGCATTAATCCTGAAGGATGTGCCTCTGGCTCTCCTAAATCTCCCCAAAATCCAGTAACTCCTAATTTTGACAAGTCCTTGTATATGTTTTTAAACCACACTTCAGCTTTTGGATTATAAATATCAATAAGACCTCCAGTGCCAAAATAAAAACTAAAAACAAATGGATTTCCTAAAGAGTCTTTGCCTAAAAGAGCCTTCTCAACTGCTTCGTCCCATGTATTAGAAGTCTTTAAAATAAATGGCTCCGTAATTAAAATAGTTTCCACGTTTTCATCGTGCAGTGTTTTAATCATTTCTTCCGGATTAGGAAACGAATCTTTTAAAAATTCAAAATTTCCTAAGGTGCCCTTTATGTCTTTGCCAAACCAGTACAAATCTATAATAACCGCATCAACAGGGATTTGCTCGCCCTTAAATTTCGAAATGGTCTGTAACACCTCTTTTTGGGAATGGTATCCAAATCTGCTTGAAAAATTGCCCAAGGCCCACCGTGGCGGCATAGGTTGTTTGCCAGTTAAATCGGTGTAATTATTTAGAAGGTCTAGCCATGAATCACCAACTATGACTTGGTAGGTTTTACGTCCCGAAATAGTTTCATATGTCAACGTGTTGTCCTTTCTGCTATCTAAATCCAAAAAACCAATGGGTGCATTATCAAAATGGACCATATATTGTTTTGAGGACATCATAATTGGCATGGAATAATTCAGCAGTTCTGCACGACTTTCATAACCATAATGGGCTTTGTTATAAAGTTGCAAGCGGTTGCCACGTCTGTTCATTCCCAAAGCTCGTGCGCCACCTCCATATAAAACCTCCTCTTTGGTAAGATTGAATTGAATGGTTTCTAAACTATCGTTTTTAACATAACCCTTCTTTTCGGATATAATTGGTTGTCCTTTATACGAATAGAAAATTTGAAAGGGTTGTTTTTGAACGGACAGTGAAATTCCTTTTGATTTGTATTCAATTACATTATTGGTTTCAATTAACTCGGTATTAATTGATTTTGAGTTTAAAACAACGGCGTGTGATTTTGGATTAAATATTTCACCGCTAGGAATAAAACTGGTTTCTACAATGTAAGGATTGTAAAATGTAATAAGATATTTTCCATCGGATACATGAATCTCCAAATGATTGTTGTTTTCTGAAATACTTTTAAATATTCTATTGGTATTTTGTGAGAAAACATGGCTTCCAAGAAAGAAAAATAATACACCTAGTTTTAAAATCTTCATCTTGGTCTTTATTTTTTAATGTTCAATAGAAAATAACAGATAGTGTCTTCAAAATAGCCAGCCATAAATATACTGTTTTCAGAGTTTTTTATTGGGCACTAATACTAAAATATGACTTGCCCAAACGAAGCCAATCCAGTTAAAAAACAAAATATACTCAGAAAGTTTTTAAAGGTCATTATGGCTAGTCTTTATAACTTTGTGGTTAATACAATGCTTCCCTTATCATTTAGTGTCAAGCTATCTCCCCAAACAAATTCTTCATTACTGATGATGTTTTTTACTGCTCTCCCTTTTAAACCCATCTCATCAAACCGTTTTAAATCTAACGTTACAGGATGGTCATTTTTATTTAAAATAGTGATAACAATTTCATTATCTAACATCCTAACTAAAACATAAACCCCATTTTCTGGAGCAAAATGAATTGTTTTTCCTTTATGGATAGCCTGACTGTTTTTTCTGTAATTCATTAGTTTTTTTACAAAGCTCTGCATGTCCTTTTGCGCTTCGGTTAATCCTTCTCCAGAAAATGCATTTACAGGATCACCATCCCAGCCACCAGGAAAATCTGACCTTATTAATCCATGGTCACCAGGTTTTGCAGCATCACTCATTAAAATTTCTGTACCATAATAAAATTGGGTGATTCTGGGTACTGTGAAAATATAACTTAATGCCATTTTTGTTTTAACAACATCTTCATGTAACTGCTTAAATATTCTACTCATGTCATGATTATCAGGGAAAATCATAAGATCCTTAGGGCTAGCGTAACCAAAATCGTTTGCTAATCCTTCATACATTTTCACAAAGCCCGTATCCCATTGCTCATCTTCATTCAAGGCGTTAACGGTTTGACGTTGCATAGGAAAATCCATGGGCGAGGTTAAATTCGACTTATAACCATCTTTATTATTCTTCCCAGCCTGCCAATAACCAACAATTAATGGATTATAACTCCACTCTTCCCCAACAATACTAAAGTTTGGATATTCGGTCATGATTGCACCCGACCAATTTGAAAGAAAGGTTTTATCGGCATATGGATACGTATCTTGCCTTATGCCACCCAAGCCCAAAGTTTCAATCCACCAAATACTATTTTGAATTAAATAGGTTGCCATATATGGGTTTTTCTGATTCAAATCGGGCATTGTTGGTGCAAACCAGCCATTGCTCATAGCTATTTTATCCTTTTTTGATGCATATAAATCTTGATTAACAGTACGCCTGTTACTTGAATTTTTTAACGCGGTTTTGCTCTCAAAAGACGCTTGTTGATTTACCCAATCAGAAAACGGCAAATCTTTCATCCACCAATGTTGCAAACCACAATGATTTGCCACTTGATCCATAATTAATTTCAAGCCTAAATCTCTAGCCTTATCAGCGAGTTCTTTATACTCCGATAGTGTTCCAAATCGAGGATCTACCTGATAAAAATCGGTGATGGCATACCCGTGATATGAGGTCTTTGGCATATCGTTGGTTAACAAAGGCGTTGGCCAAATGGCCGTAAAGCCCATATCGTTAATGTAGTCTAAATAATTTATAATTCCCCTAATATCCCCTCCATGTCTAGCATAATCATCTTGTCTGTCAATGGCTTTTTCTTTTAAATACGCAATGATATCATTTGATGCATCACCATTTGCAAAACGATCTGGTGTAATCAAATAAATAGCATCACTACTGTTAAAACCAACATAATCATCGGCTGGTTTTACTCTTGGTTTTAGTTCGTAAGTTTGAATTTTTTGTGAGCCATTTTCAAACTTGAAGTATATATTAAAACTTCCAGGTTTCGTGGTTTTGGCAATGTTTAAATCAATGAATAAATAATTTGGGCTCGTTCCTTTTGCAATTTTTTCAACGGTTACACCTTCATAAGGGATTTCTACCTTTGCAGTATTAATATTTTCATCTTTAACCAACAATTGAAGTGTTTGGTTTTTAAATCCAACCCACCAGTTAGACGGTTCAACCCTTTCAATCTCCCTGTATTCTAAAAATGGTTCTGTAGTCATTTTTTCTTTTGGTTTTTTTGAAGGGTCATTCGTGTAAGCCATACAAAAATTGAAAACAAAAATCGAAATAATAAAAACTAGAGACTTCATGATATTACCTATTAAAAATTATACTGAAACTAAACTATTTGGGTTAATTGTTACTAATTTGCCATTAACCATCACATCCAAGGCCAATGTTCCGTCCAACTCAAAATGTGTTTTATCTTTTAACACATTTACTTTTAGTACCTGATTTCTAAAATTTATTTTAAATGAATAGGCTTCCCATTGTTGCGGAATTTTAGGTGAAAAAGACAGCCTATTGTTTTTTACGCGCATCCCACCAAAACCTTCAACAATACTCATCCATGTGCCTGCCATACTTGTAATGTGGAGCCCTTCATGAACTTCATGATTATAGTCATCTAAATCTAATCTAGAGGTGCGCAAATAAAACGTATACGCTTGGTCCATTCTACCCAATTTAGCCGCTTGAATACTATGAACGCAAGGTGATAATGAACTTTCATGAACAGTAAATGGTTCATAAAAATCAAAATGCCGTTCCAATTCTTCGGTAGTAAAGTCGTCTTCAAAAAAGTACATCCCTTGCAATGTGTCAGCCTGTTTGATATAGGGGGAACGAAGAATTCTATCCCAAGACCATTTTTGATTAATTGGTCGTTGCGATGCATCAAGATTTGCAACGGTTATGAGTTCTTTGTCTAAAAATCCATCTTGTTGCAAATACACATTTTTCTCTTCGGAATAAGGAAAATACATGTGGTCTGCTACCGACTTCCATTGCGTTAATTCCGCCTTTGAAAGTTTTACCTTATTCATGATCCTTGTATAATCTGAAGGATATTCTTTCTCTACAATTTCAATATTATCATAGGCATAATTGATACACCATTTAGCAATGTAATTGGTGTAAAAATTATTGTTCACATTGTTTTCATATTCATTTGGCCCTGTAACACCAAGAATGACATACTTCTTTTTAGCCTCTGAAAATGTTGCACGCTGGTGCCAAAAACGAGCAATCCCAATTAAAACTTCCAATCCTTTTTCTGGAATATAACTATAATCCAATGTAAACCGGTGATAATTATAAATGGCAAAAGCGATGGCGCCATTTCTGTGGATTTCTTCAAAAGTAATTTCCCATTCGTTATGGCATTCTTCACCATTCATGGTTACCATTGGGTACAATGCAGCGCCATTTTTAAATCCTAATTTTCCGGCATTCTCAATAGCTTTATCTAAATGCTTGTAACGATACGTTAATAAATTCCTTGCCACTTTTTGGTTTTTTGTCGCCATATAAAACGGGATACAATAGGCTTCTGTATCCCAATACGTACTCCCTCCATATTTCTCGCCAGTAAATCCTTTTGGACCGATATTTAAACGGGCATCTTTACCTAAATAGGTTTGATTTAATTGAAAAATATTAAAACGAATGCCTTGTTGCGCTTTAACATCCCCTTTAATGGTAATATCTGCCGTGTCCCAAATTTTGGCCCAAGCATCTTTTTGTAAGTCTAAAAGGGCATGAAACCCTAGTTTTGAAACTTTATTTAAGGTTTCTGTCGCTACAGATACTAAATCTTTTTTATCATGATCTCTATCTGTAATATAACCTCCATATTTTGTAAGTGACATTGTATCTCCTTTACTTACTTGATTTTGATACTTAAATTCGACATAGTCCGTTTTGGTTTTAACCGATTTTTCCAGTCTTAAAACGTTTCCATTTAAAGCCACTTGAGTTTGCATAGCTGTACACACATAGAAATGGGTTTTCATGGTACGTGCCACAATAAATGCCTTATTATCTTTAATTTATCATCCCAATTGGTGTCTTCATTGGTAATTCCATTGTCCAAATATGGTGAAAAGCCTATTTTTGTATCACTATTTATTGGTGTAATTTGGTATTCAATAGCTCCAACTTCATCAAAATCCAGACTTAAAAATCGTTTTGTTTCAACTTCAATTTCTATTGCATTTTGAAGTGTCGCTTTAAAACTTCTGGAGAGCCAACCCTCTTTCATGTTAAGCTCTCTTCGGAAATTTTCAATCTTTTTACAATTAAATAAATCTAAAAC
>CAXBHA010000152.1:0-6247 GCA_963974955.1 uncultured Yeosuana sp.
TACTTTCAATTTGTTCTCTTAAACTTGTGTATTGTTTTAAATCAATAAAATCTAAGTCGTGAGCAATAATAATTTGATTTAAAACTTCAACAGCAGAACTAAAAGCCATTACAGTAAAATGGGCTTTGTCTTTATTGGTTTTTCTAGCTGAACCTTCTGCAATATTTGAACATATTGATATAGTTGCTCTTCTCAATTGAGATGTTAACCCAAACTTTTCTTCTGGAGGGAAATTATTTGTAATAAGATATATGTCTTTTGCAAGTTTTTTTGCTTCAATCCAGACTTCTAATTTTTCAAAACTGTATATAAACATTGTTAAATAAACAGATAAACAAATTATCGAATAAACAAATCAACTTTTACGTTTTCTCCATTTATTAAAGCCCGTCCATCCTAAAACAACAACCAAGAATGGAATTAAATAAGAAATAGGTTGCCCACTACCACCAACAGTGGTAAATAATCTGTTCCATCTAATTTTGTCCAATCCTTTACCATTGGTGTTCCAACTCATCCATATAAAAACCGGTTTGCCAACCACATGGTCAAAAGGTACAAATCCCCATGCTCTGGCGTCTTGTGAGTTATGCCGGTTATCTCCCATCATCCAATAGTAATCTTGTTTAAACGTATAGGTTGTGGCAAGCTTACCATTAATCAAAATTTGATTGCCTTGAACTTCTAAAGTATTTCCTTCATAAGAAGTAATAACTCTTTTGTACAGCGGCAATACATTTAAGTTAATATCAATCGTTTTTCCAGCTTGCGGAATGTAAAGCGGACCAAAGAAATCGTTGTTCCAGTTGTAATCTGGATCACTTGGAAAAATATTTGAATCTCTTTTTCCTTTTTCATCCTTTAATGGGGTAATACTTTTAATATTAGGATGATTTTTGAATATACTTAAATCCTCATCTGTAATAGCTGGAAAATAACTTACCGATCTGTCTTGATTGTACTGTGGAAAATCTGTGATATTATATCGGTTTGCAAGCTGATAGTTATTAAAAGGGCCATTATTGGTTTCAATCATATACGAAAACTGAAGTTTGGCTCTTTCGGGTAATACATTTTGTTTACCGTTAATATATACAAAACCATTTCTAACTTCTAAGGAATCCCCAGGAAGGCCTACACAACGCTTTACGTAATTGGTTTTTTTGTCTATGGGTTTGTAATAATATTTATCTGTATGCCGCATATCCAGCATCGTATCAACCGGCCAATTGAAAACTACAATATCATTATGTTTTATTTTTTGAAACCCAGGAATCCTTAGGTAAGGTAATTCATATTTCGCAACATAGGATTTAGTTTTAAGAATGGGAATTGTATCATGAACCATAGGAGCTGCAATGGTTGTCATAGGTATACGAGCCCCGTAATGAAACTTACTTACAAACAGAAAATCACCAACTAATAATGTTTTTTCAAGAGATGAAGTAGGGATCGTAAACGGTTGAATAAAATAGGCGTGTACAATGGTAGCGGCGACAATAGCAAATAAAATTGAACTTACCCAATCACCTAAGCCAGTTCTAGGGTGTAAACTCCTGTCTTTAATATAATTAACATCAGCGACATAATTTAAGTAATAATTGTAAAACCCTAAAGAGATAACTGCTAATAAAGAATCAAGGTTAGAATGTTTTCCAAAACTTCTGGCAGTTTCAACCCAGACTACAACAAACATAATGAGGTTTACAATGGGCAAGAATAATAAGATAGTCCACCACCAAGGTCTATTTATTATTTTCATTAAAACAACAGCGTTGTACACTGGAATAAAAGCTTCCCAAGCTTGTCTACCGGCTTTTATATATAATTTCCATGTACCTAAACCATGAATTCCTTGAATAATCAAGAAAAAAATAAACCATTGCATTAGTGTCATAAGTAAAATTTTTATTGTTTGTTAGTGGCTTGTTTTTTTAAAACGTTACCGTGTTTAAACTAATTAACCAATATTTAACACATCATTCATTGTAAACACCCCCGTTTTTCCAACAAGCCATTCTGCTGCGACTATGGCTCCCAGAGCAAATCCTTGTCTATTATGAGCGATATGTTCAATAGAAATGGTATCTACCTCACTCTGGTAAGTAACAGTATGTGTGCCAGGAACATCGTCAATACGTTTTGCTGAAATAGGAATGGTTTTTTCTCTGTGTTCATCCAATTTCCAATTATCATAACTCGAATGTTCTGCGATTATGCCGTTTGCCAAAGTAATAGCCGTTCCACTAGGAGCATCTAATTTTTGTGTATGATGGATTTCTTCTAAACTCACTTTATATTGCTCAAGATTACTCATCATTCTGGCAAGTGTTTTGTTAAGTTCAAAAAAAATGTTGACCCCTAAACTAAAATTTGAGGCATATATAAAACCGCCTTGTTTTTCTCTGCAAAGTGTAACCGCTTTATCATAATCGTGTAGCCAACCTGTTGTGCCGGAAATAATAGGAACGTTATTGTTTATGCAATTTGAAATATTTTTAAAAGCTACCGTTGGAATACTAAAATCAATAGCTACATCTGCCTTTGTAATATCATAAATATGATCATCTTTATCTACCGTAAGTACAATACTATGACCGCGTTGTATTGCTATTTGTTCAATGGTTTTACCCATTTTTCCGTAACCAAGTAAAGCAATATTCATTAGTTTATTGTTTAAAATTTAAAATTTAAAGTTAATCCAAGATCACTTTTTGCATCCATCTCGTTATATTTAAAATGAGGAGATAATGTTAAATTTTCATTGACATTATATTGTAGTAAATGGGCATCCACATTGGCATCAATAATGTTCAAGGCATAAAGCCCCATCGTCACCAATAGTGAAATTTCTTTATTTTTCCGATAGAATTTTTGTGCTCTCAGTAATCCGTCTATGGTAACCGCTCCAACAAACTCATCATCTTCACGGCCAGCAAGTCTACTTTTGTAGGCATCTCTATATCTATTATACTCTTTGTTATTTGTTACATAAAAGTAAATACCAGTCCCCATGGCAGCGTAGACGATGGGAATTTTCCAATATTTTTTATTGTAAGCCTGACCCAACCCAGGTAATACTGCAGAATAAAAAGCTGCTTTAGCTGGTGATAATGGGTCAATAGGGTTTTTAACTTCAATCGTATCTGCAGTTTTTAAGGCTTTTGTTATCTTATTTTCTTCTTCATTTTGTGACATAATTGTAAAACAACCTAAAAAGAGAACTACATTTACTATTAAGAATTTACTTGGCACTTTTTACTAATTTTTTAAGACGATTAAAATCTTCTTCAGAATGAAAAGGAATCGTAATTTTCCCTTTCCCGTTTTTTGAAACTGTAACGTCTATTTTGTGGCCAAAGTATTCTGAAAATTCTTTTACACCTTTTTTTATGTATTCTGGAGTTTCGGTAACGATTTCCTTTTTAGCAGTCACTAGTACTTCTTTTGAGCTATTTAAGTTTCTTACCAATTCTTCGGTTTCTCTAACAGAAAGTTTGCTGGATAGTATTTTTTCGTAGATGTCAAGTTGAACTGTTTGGTCTTCAATAGTAATAATGGCACGGCCATGTCCCATAGAAATAAACGCATCGCGCATACCAGTTTGAATAATTGGATCTAATTTTAATAACCGCAAATAGTTGGCAATAGTAGAACGTTTTTTGCCTACGCGCTCACTCATTTGCTCTTGGGTGAGATTTATTTCATCTATTAATCGTTGATAGGATAAGGCAATTTCTATGGGGTCTAAATCTTGTCGTTGAATATTTTCAACCAAAGCCATTTCCAAAGATTCTTGGTCGTTGGCAATCCTTATATAAGACGGAATTGTTTCTAAACCAATTAACTTGGAGGCTCTAAACCGGCGTTCGCCAGATACTAATTGGTACTTATTAAAACCTGATTTTCTAACAGTAATGGGTTGAATAACCCCTAATTCTTTAATGGACGACGCTAACTCACGAAGTGTTTCTTCATTAAAATTAGTTCTGGGTTGAAATGGATTCACATCTATGGAATCAATATCCAATTCAACAATATTACCAATAACCTTGTCAGCATTCTTGTCCTGTACCGATTGAATATCGTTACTAGGGTCTTTTAAAAGTGCTGATAAACCTCTACCTAAAGCCTGTTTTTTGGTTGCTTTAGCCATAATTTAGGAGTTTTTATTGATAATTTCTTTAGCCAAACTTAAGTAATTTACGGCACCTTTACTAGTGGCGTCGTATTTAATTATATTTTCACCATAACTAGGAGCTTCACTTAACTTCACATTTCGTTGTATAATGGTTTGAAACACCATATTGTTAAAGTGATGTTGCACTTCTTCAACGACTTGATTTGATAATCGTAATCTAGAATCGTACATGGTTAGCAATAAGCCTTCAATATCTAACTCTGGGTTGTGAATTTTTTGAACACTTTTTATCGTATTCAACAATTTACCTAAGCCTTCAAGGGCAAAATATTCACATTGTATTGGAATAATAACGGCGTCGGCCGCTGTTAAAGCGTTCAGTGTTAATAATCCTAGTGAAGGGGCACAATCAATTAAAATAAAGTCGTAGTCGTTTTTTATGTCAACCAAGGCTTTTTTAAGCATGTATTCCCGTTCTTCTTTATCAACTAGTTCTATTTCAATAGCCACTAGGTCAATATGAGAAGGTATAATATCCAAGTTAGGCGTGTCTGTTGGGATGATAGCTTCCTTAGCAGTACTTGAATGTTCTAATAGTTGGTAGGTTCCTAATTCAACAGTTTCAACATTCATTCCTAATCCAGAGGTAGCATTTGCTTGAGGGTCAGCATCTATAAGTAACACTTTTTTTTCAAGAACTCCTAATGAAGCAGCTAAATTTATAGACGTTGTTGTTTTTCCTACACCGCCTTTTTGATTAGCAATTGCAATGATTTTACCCATTAATGATTTGGTTTTATGAGCGGTAAAAATACAATTATTTATGAGGAATAAAAACCCTAATTGTTAACAGTCATCGAAAAGATGAGGGATTATATAAAATATTTTTAGATAGCTGACAATCAAGCTGTAATTTTATATTAATCAATTAAAATCTCTAAAATTTTAATAGCAGCCTCACTTATTTTGGTTCCGGGGCCAAAAACTGCAACCGCTCCGGCATCAAATAAAAACCGGTAATCTTGTTTTGGTATCACGCCACCAACAATGACCATAATATCATCCCTGCCATATTTTTTAAGGGCTTCAATAACTTGTGGCACCAAGGTTTTATGCCCTGCTGCCAATGACGAGACGCCTAATATGTGCACATCGTTTTCCACAGCTTGTTTGGCGGCTTCTTGAGGTGTTTGAAATAAAGGGCCAATATCTACATCAAACCCCAAATCGGCATAACCTGTAGCGACAACTTTGGCACCGCGGTCGTGACCATCTTGTCCCATTTTTGCTATCATAATCCGGGGTCTTCGACCATCTTGTTCTGCAAATATGTCTGATAGTTCTCGTGCTTTTTTAAAGGAGGCATCGTCTTTTATTTCTTTACTGTACACACCACTAAAGGATTTAATTTGTGCTTTATATCTTCCGAAGACAGTTTCAAGGGCATCACTGATTTCACCTAAGGTTGCACGTTCTCTCGCTGCTTCAATAGCTAAAGCTAATAAATTTTGGGTTCCTAAACGAGCGCCTTCGGTTAATTTTGTTAAGGTCTTTGTTACCTTTTCAGAATCACGAGATAATTTAATGGCGTTAAGTCGTTCAATTTGTTGTGCTCGTACTGTTTGATTGTCAACTTCAAGTGTCGAAATTGGGTCTTCTTCCTCAAGTCGATATTTGTTAACACCTACAATGATATCTTGTCCCGAATCTATGCGAGCTTGTTTTTTTGCAGCCGCTTCTTCAATACGTATTTTAGGAATTCCAGCTTCAATAGCTTTGGTCATGCCACCTAAACTTTCCACTTCTTCTATGAGAGACCATGCTTTTTGAGCAATGTCATGGGTTAAAGATTCAACATAATAACTGCCAGCCCAGGGATCAACTGTTTTTGTGATTTTGGTTTCTTCCTGTAAATAAATTTGTGTGTTACGAGCAATTCGTGCTGAGAAATCGGTAGGTAAGGCTATGGCTTCATCTAAAGCATTGGTATGGAGGCTTTGTGTGCCTCCAAAAACAGCTGCGGTAGCTTCAACACACGTTCTGGCTACATTGTTAAAAGGATCTTGCTCGGTTAAACTATAACCCGAGGTTTGACTGTGCGTGCGC
>CAXBHA010000153.1:0-6203 GCA_963974955.1 uncultured Yeosuana sp.
CCCTTGGGGAACATGTGATTTTAAGAAATTTATGGTGTATTTAAATCGTTTATTCGGATAGCTTTTTTCGTACATACTTCCCCCTTAAAAAGGGAATAGTTTTAAGATTACATTAATTTTTGGATTGCTGTATTACTAATATTTATATACAATAGCGTTGATATGCATACCTGCACCAACACTAGCGAACATGATTACATCGCCTTTTGCAATACTTTGATTTTTTATTTTATTATGTATAATTAAATCAAACAATGTTGGAACTGTGGCCACAGAACTGTTTCCAAGACTTTGAATACTCATTGGCATTATACCTTCTGGTACATCCATGTTATAAAGTTTGAAAAACCGTTTAACAATGGCTTCATCCATTTTTTCATTGGCTTGGTGAATCAGTATTTTTTTAACGTCTTTAATGTTAATTCCACTTTTGTCAAGACACGTTTTCATCGCATTAGGAACATTAATTAAGGCAAACTCGTAGATTTTCCGGCCATCCATTTTTATATATTTGGTGTCTCTACATAATTCTTGGTTGTAAGAATTCCCAAAAAATAAATAATACGCCTCATCATAAGTAAAACTTGCTGTTTCATGAGCTAGAATCCCACCTTCATCATCACTTGCTTCAATAATTGCGGCCCCAGCACCATCAGAATAAATCATAGAATCTCGATCATGTTTATCAACCACTCTGGAAAGAGTTTCAGAACCTACAACCAAACATTTTTTTGCCATACCAGCTTTAATAAATGCCTGTGCTTGTATAACACCTTCAATCCAACCAGGGCAGCCAAAAAGTATGTCGAATGCAACACATTTTGGATTTTTAATTCGTAGGCTATGTTTTACTCTGGATGCTAAACACGGTAAAAGATCGCTTTGAACAGTATTGTGTTTTACATCACCGAAATTATGTGCTACAATAATATAATCTAAGTCTTCACGGTTAATATTGGCGTTGCTAATTGCTTTTTCAGCAGCCATAAAGCCTAAGTCAGAAGAGGTTAAATGGTCTTTAGCGTACCTTCGTTCAACTATGCCGGTAATGGCTTTAAATTTTTCAATAATAACAGCATTCTCACTTCGTATTGCAGTGCCATCCGTATTTAAAAAGGTATGTTCACTAAAATTTTCATTCTTTTCTATAGTATCTGGAATATAACTTCCAGTACCGGTAATTTTAATATTCATAAATAAAAATTATGCCTTTAATTAATTATGTAACTAAAGTAGTTGCTTTAAATTAAAGACCAATTAAGTTGTATTTGATTTTACGATGTTCATCGTTATGATTATGCTTCTAAATAGGCTTCAATTGGAGCACATGTACAGATCAAATTCCTGTCTCCATAAGCATCATCAACACGTCTTACGGAAGGCCAAAATTTGTTGTTTTTTACATAGTCTAACGGAAAGGCTGCCGATTCTCGGGAATAGGGATATAACCATTCATCAGAAGTGACCATCTCTAGTGTATGCGGTGCATTCTTTAAAACATTATTGTCATTTTCTTTTGTGGCATCATCAATTTCTTTTTTAATGGATATCATGGCATCACAAAACCTATCAATTTCTTGTTTGCTCTCGCTTTCGGTAGGCTCTATCATTAAAGTTCCGGCAACAGGAAATGATACTGTTGGTGCATGAAAACCATAATCCATTAGGCGTTTCGCAATATCTGTAACTTCAATGCCATGTTCCTTAAATGGTCTACAGTCAACTATCATCTCATGTGCTGCTCTTCCGCGTTCCCCAGAATATAAGGTATCAAAGCTGCCTTGTAAACGATGCTTGATATAATTGGCATTTAAGATGGCTATTTTGGTAGATTGTGTTAACCCTTCGGCACCCAACATCTTTATATAGCCATAAGAAATTAAACAAGCTAGAGCAGATCCGAATGGAGCTGCAGAAATTGCGGTAATTGCTTGGTCTCCACCAGTTTTTACAATGGGATTTCCAGGTAAAAAAGGAACCAGTTGTTTTGCTACACAAATTGGGCCAACTCCTGGGCCGCCGCCGCCATGAGGAATTGCGAAGGTTTTGTGTAAGTTTAAATGGCACACATCAGCACCTATACTTCCTGGATTTGTTAATCCAACTTGGGCGTTCATGTTGGCGCCATCCATATAAACTTGACCACCATGAGTATGAATAATTTTTGTAATATCCTTAATGGCAGATTCATAAACACCATGAGTTGAAGGATACGTAACCATGAGAGCTGATAAACTATCTTTATGTAACGTTGCCTTTTCACGCAAATCATCCACATCAATATTACCTTCAGCAGTGGATTTAGTAACAACTACCTTCATACCAGCCATAACAGCACTTGCCGGGTTGGTCCCATGGGCCGATGATGGAATTAAGCAAATGTTTCGATGACCTTCTCCTCTTGATTCGTGATAGGCTTTAATAACCATTAAGCCTGCATATTCACCTTGTGCACCCGAATTGGGTTGTAAAGATGTCGCTGCAAAACCCGTTATTTCTGTTAATTGATCCTCTAATGCTTTTAAAACAGTTAGATAGCCTTTAGCTTGTTTTAGTGGTGCAAACGGGTGAATGTTACCCCATTTAAACCAACTTAATGGGAGCATTTCAGAAGCTGCATTTAATTTCATGGTACAAGAGCCTAAAGAAATCATGGAATTATTTAATGATAAATCTTTACGTTCAAGCGATTTAATATAACGCATTAACTCTGTTTCAGAATGATATGTGTTAAAAACATTTAGTGTTAAAAAGCTAGAGGTTCTTAATACACTTTTTGAAATATTATTGGATTCAGAAATAGCCGTGATAACAACGGCATCCTTTTTTGCGGCTTCGGCAAAAATAGAGATTATATAATTTAAATCCCTGACAGATGTTGTTTCATTGATAGAAATGGTAACGGTTGCTTCATCTGGATAAAAGAAATTTACCTTTTTTTCTTTTGCAATTTCTTTTATTTTTTTTGAATCGGTTTTTATTTGAAGTGTATCAAAATAGGAACTATTAACTTGATTATAGCCTAGCTCAGTTAATACAGTTGCAAGTGTGGAAGCAGAATTGTGTGCTTTATTAGCAATGAATTTTAATCCTTTTGGGCCATGATAAACAGCATACATACTTGCCATTACTGCCAATAATACTTGTGCTGTACAAATGTTTGAAGTTGCCTTATCACGTTTAATATGTTGCTCTCTGGTCTGCAAAGCCATTCGTAATGCTCTATGGCCATTTGCATCTTTGGTTACGCCAATAATTCGACCAGGCAAATCACGTTTATAAGCTTCTTTAGTTGCAAAATAAGCTGCGTGTGGTCCGCCATATCCCATTGGAATACCAAAACGTTGGGTAGTGCCCAAAACAACATCAGCTCCAAATTTACCAGGTGCTTCAAGTTTTACTAAACTTAAAATATCTGCTGCCACTGCAACTTTTATTTGAGCTGCCTTCGCTTTATCAATAAATGTTTTTATGTTGGTAATTTGTCCGTCTCTTCCAGGATATTGTAAAATGGCTCCAAAAAATCCCGAAGAAAAATCAAAGGTATTTTCATTGCCAACCACCAACTCAATACCAATAGGATTCGATCTTGTTTTAAGTAATGACAGTGTTTGAGGTAAAATGGTATCTGAGACAAAAAACTTATTGACGTTATTTTTCTTTTGCTCACGTTCTCTAATGGCAAATAGTAAACTCATCGCTTCAGCGGCGGCTGTACTTTCATCTAAAAGAGAGGCATTGGCTATTTCCATCCCAGTCAAATCTGTTATCATGGTTTGAAAGTTCAATAAAGCTTCAAGTCTTCCTTGGGCAATTTCAGCTTGGTATGGTGTGTACGCTGTATACCATCCTGGATTTTCAAGAATGTTTCTTTGTATAACGGCAGGAAGAATCGTTGGATGATACCCTAAGCCAATATATGTTTTATAGGCTTTATTTTTTTTTGATAACTCATGAATATGGAGCAAATACTCATGTTCCGTCATGGGCTCATCCAGATTCAAGTTGTTTTTTAAGCGAATATCATCGGGGATGGTTTCATTAATTAATTGGCCCAAAGAATTCACACCTATGGTTTTTAACATAAGATTTTGGTCGTATTCTCTTGGCCCTATATGACGCAGTGCAAAAGCGTTTGTATTCATTAAAAATTCTATTGAAATTAAGGTGCAAAATTACATAATTAATAGCCCTTTTTTAGTAATAAAAATGAAAATTTTTAACCAATTAAAAGCGTTATTAACACTTTTGTTATTTTTGTACAATGAGTGTTTTTAAACAGATTTTAAATTTTTACATTAATAGTAGTGTTCATGTGGCTCTAGCAGTGTTTGCATTGTCTTGGATTACCCTGAAAGACTTTGATGTTCCTTTTGATAATACCGTCCTCTACTTTATTTTTTATGCGTCTATTACAGGGTATAACTTTGTAAAATATTTTGGACTCGCAAAATTTCATCATAGGCGCTTGGCAAGTTGGTTAAAATTAATACAAGTGGTTTCCTTTATATCCTTTGTTTTAATGTGTTTTTATGCGTATCAATTAAAGGAGATTACCTTAATATGGATCGCAGGTTTCGGACTCGCAACGTTTTTGTATGCTATTCCGTTTTTACCCAATAGATTGTTTTTAGATGAACATAATAACCTTAGAAGCATTGCTGGATTTAAGGTGTATATAATTGCTTTGGTATGGTCTGGTGTTACAGTGTTTCTTCCATTATTAAATAACGCGTATGCCATCAATGCAGATATTATTATTACAGGTATTCAAAGGTTTATATTTGTTACTATATTGACGTTACCCTTTGAAATAAGGGATTTACAATTTGATAGTGTGAAACTCTCTACAATTCCACAAAATATTGGTATAAAAGGGACTAAAATTTTAGGGGTTTGTTTGGGGATAATTTTGTTCTTTTCAGAGTTTTTTAAAAAGGATATACATATAAAACAAGTTATTGTTTTACTTCTAATAACTATTTTATCATTAGTAGTTTTACTTTTTGCTAAAAAAGAACAAGGAAAATATTATTGCTCGTTTTGGGTGGAAGGCATACCAATTGTATGGCTCATTCTGTACCTTATCTTTATTTAAGATTATTTTCTTTTAGGGCCTTTTTAAAATCTTTTCTCAAGTACTCTTTGTCGTTTCTGCCCATACAGGTAACCTTGGAATTTGAAATGACCGATGTAAGTTTGTTGTTGTTTTTGGTATACTTTTTACAAGCTCTGCAATATAATATGTGAATGTTGAGTTTTATTTTTTCCCAAAATGAAGATTCTTTATATTGTGATTTATCACAAACATGATTTGCTTCACTACACGGCATCCCAATTTTAAATTTTTTACCCATAATTAAAACCAATTTTTTTCAAGGCAAGCTGCCATAGCTGTCCTAGCTCTATGGATAATTACCCAAAGATTAGACGCCGTTATATTTAATTCATTACAAATGACTTCGGTTTCATAGCCTTCAATGGTTTTCATTCTAAAAACTTCAGCTTGTTTTTTGGGTAATTTGGATAAACAGTTGTAAATGGCCTCACCAAGCTCATCATTTTGTAAAGTATCTTCAGCTGTTTTATCAAACGGATCTGCTACCTGTTCTTCTAACCAATCGCCTTCAGTTTTAGTATCGCTATTATACATGATACGCACTTCTGCTTTTCCTTTGTTGGAATTTATTTTACGATAATAATCAATGATTTTTCGTTTTAAAATTGAAATCAGCCACGTTCGTTCACTAGCTTCTCCTTTAAAATTTTTCATCGATTTTAAGCCAGCTAAAAAAGTATCTTGTACTAAATCCTGAGCAATGACTCTGTCATTTACACGCGAAATAGTATAATTGAATAGGTAATCGGCATATAAATCAATCCATTTATTCGGATTTAAAAGCTGCTTTGGCATGTTGCGTTTTTGATAATTTGAATCAAAAATAAGCTAAAAAATCAAAGATTTAAGCATAAATTTGATTATAGAAAATGAAATATCAATTTTTGATTTGAAAAAGTTAAATATTATATATTTGGAAAAAGAATAGAATGAACAATACATTACTGGACTATTTTAGGAAAATTTCTACTGAAACCCTATTCTCAACTAAAACTTTACAGAATTGTTGGCCTACATGGAAAACGACTATAAGAACTCATTTAAACTTTTTCCATTTGCTAAAAAATTGCCCTTTTTTACCCAT
>CAXBHA010000154.1:0-6185 GCA_963974955.1 uncultured Yeosuana sp.
CTTCCTTTTGATAAATATCCAAAACGGAAGACACACGACCCCCAAAACGTGCTGGGATACCACCTTTAAATAATTTTAAATCTTTAATAGCGTCGGGATTAAAAACTGAAAACAGGCCAAATAAATGCGATGAATTATAAATCGTAGCTTCATCCAACAAAATTAAATTTTGATCGACTGCACCACCTCGTACGTTAAAACCTGATGAACTTTCGCCAGCATTGGAAACACCAGGAAGCAATGTAATAGCCTTGATAACATCCGATTCTCCTAACACCACGGGGATTTGTTTGATAGTATTTGCAGTTAAAGCATTGATGCTCATTTGAGGTTTTGAAATATTCAATTTCTCAACATTTTCTGAAATAATAACTTCATCCAAATTCTCGACTGCTTCGTTAAGATGAAAGTTTTGGGATAAATCATTGGCAAGATTTATGTTCTCAATATAATTGGTGTATCCTAGATAGCTTATAATTACTTGGTAGTCTCCTTTTGGTAGGGTTATAGAATAGAAACCATATTCATTGGTTATCGTTCCAGTATTTAGTTCAGGAAAAAGAATATTAACACCAATAAGAGTTTCGTTAGTTTGTTCGTCTGAAATAACACCACTGAATGTGAATTTTTCTTGCGCACTAAGTATTGATGCATTAAGCCCAAAGACCAATATGCATACTATATAAATCTTATTCATGTAAAAAGGCAATTTTTTATGTAAAATTATTAAAATAGCTCCTTGACGGAAACTTTAAATAATAAATTTTTGAATGTCCGTATTCATTCATAATACCATTTTTGTCATTCAGAATGGAGTGAAACGAAATGAAGAATCTATTGAAAATCAATGGGATTCCTCCTTTGTCGGAATGACAGAATCATTATGTTTTCAGACTTATGACAAATTACGGACATTCAAAAATAAATTTAATCTATTATGCCATTTTGTTTAAGATAGTATTAAATGTTTTACTAGGTCGCATAGCTTCACTGACCAGTTTTTCATTAGGGATATAATATCCGCCAATATCTACTGGTAATCCTTGTGCCTTATTTAATTCCTTAATAATTTTCGCTTCGCTATCAGCAAGTGATTTTGCTACTTTTGAAAAAGTGTCTTTTAATTCAGTATTATCATTTTGTTTGGCTAATGCTTCGGCCCAATACATGGCTAAGTAAAAATGACTTCCCCTATTATCCAATTCTCCAACAATACGGGATGGGGATTTTTTATTATCTAAAAATTTATCTGTTGCTTGGTCTAAAGTGTCAGCTAATACAAGTGCTTTTTTATTATTATGGTGTTCACCTAAAAATTCAAGTGAAACAGCCAATGCTAAAAACTCACCAAGAGAATCCCAGCGTAAATGACCTTCGTGTAAAAACTGTTCTACGTGTTTAGGGGCAGAGCCACCAGCACCAGTTTCAAATAATCCACCACCATTCATCAATGGAACAATAGATAACATTTTAGCACTGGTGCCAACTTCTAAAATAGGGAACAAATCAGTTAAATAATCACGTAAAACATTTCCAGTGACAGAAATGGTGTCTTTACCTTCTTTAAGTCTTTTGCAAGTATAAGCAGTTGCTTCAATAGGTGATAAAATTTTAATATCCAGACCCGTTATATTTTGATTTGGAAGGTACTTATTTACTTTTTTAATCAACTCTCTATCATGTGCTCTGCTTTTATCTAACCAAAAAACGGCAGGGGTATTAGTTGCTCGTGCTCTACTTACAGCTAATTTTATCCAATCTTGAATAGGCACATCTTTTGCTTGACATCCTCTCCAAATATCTCCTGCTTCAACATTGTGTTCCATTAAAACTTTTCCAGAAGCATCATCAATCACTCTCACAATCCCATCCGTTTTTATTTCAAAGGTTTTATCATGAGAGCCATATTCTTCGGCTTTTTGAGCCATCAAACCAACGTTTGGAACCGTCCCCATTGTTGTTGGGTCAAAAGCACCATTCTCTTTACAAAAATCAATAGTTGCTTGAAAGACACCAGCATAACTGCTATCTGGAATTACTGCTTTTGTATCTTGTAGTTTTCCTTGCGCATTCCACATTTGTCCAGATGTACGAATCATGGCTGGCATAGACGCATCTACAATAACATCACTTGGAACATTTAAGTTTGTAATTCCTTTTTCAGTATTAACCATGGCTAAACTAGGGCCGTTTTTGTATGCTAATTCAATATCAGCTAAAATTTCCTCTCTCTTAACTTCTGGCAGCTCTTGAATTTTGGATAACAAATTCCCAAAACCATTGTTAACATCAACGTGTAAGCTTTTTAAAACCGTTTCATGTTTTTCAAAAACAGATGAAAAAAAGACTTTTACTGCATAGCCAAACATGATTGGGTCCGAAACTTTCATCATGGTAGCTTTCATATGTAATGAAAACAAGACCTTTTTTGCTTTGGCATCAGCAACTTGTTCTTTATAAAATGCGATTAAAGCCTTTTTACTCATGACAGTTGCATCAATAATTTCATCTTTTTGAATGGATAAATTATTTTTCAAAACCGTTTTGTTGCCACTTGTGTCTTGATGCTCAATAGTAATAGTCTTGGCAGCTTTAAGGGTTAAGGATTTTTCATTGTGCGCAAAGTCACCTTGCGTCATTGTAGCGACATGAGTCTTTGACTCTTTGTTCCAAGCACCCATACTGTGCGGATTTTTTCGAGCATAGTTTTTAATGGCTTTTGGAGCACGTCTATCAGAATTCCCCTCGCGAAGCACCGGATTTACGGCACTACCTTTAACTTTGTCATAAGTTGCTCTTATAGCTTGTTCTTCATCATTGCTTGGATTATCGGGATAGTCTGGTAAGGCATATCCTTTTGATTGTAATTCTTCGATGGCATCTTTTAATTGAGGTGTCGATGCGCTTATATTTGGTAATTTAATAATATTTGTGTCCGTTTTTTTAACAAGTTCACTTAATTCCGTCAACGAATCTGATACTTTTTGGTTGTCAGTTAACAAATCGGGAAAATTAGATAAAATTCTTCCAGCTAGAGAGATGTCTTTGGTTTCAATGGTTATACCAGAAGAATTAGTGAATGCTTTTATTATTGGTAAAAATGAATGGGTTGCTAATGCAGGAGCTTCGTCTGTTTTTGTGTAAATGATTTTTGACATTGTTGTCTCTCTTGTTTAATTAATATTCTATGGGAAAATGGTTAGAAAAATCAATTGATTTTTTTGCTCTGCGAAGATACAAAATTTGGAATTTTAAATTGGGGTTATTGCACGACGAAGTACAATAAAAAAGCACATTTTTTTCAAAATAATAGTAAGTTTATTGTTTTAAACCTATTGATGAATGGACGAAGAGGAAAAATCATAAAAAACAAAAGCCATATCACTATAGAACTTAATCTACTTTGACATGGCTTTCTTTGAAATAACATCCCGTGATCTATTAGTATTGCTACTAAATCAATTTACACTTTCGTACAAATCTTTTCAATTCAAGTTCAATTATTTCAATGAAACATTTCGTGATGTAATTTTCAATATGCATTGACTTATTACCAAAATGTTTCAGTTTAACTGTTTTTTTTGATGCCGTTTGTTTTCCTTTCGTTTTCACGTTGGGTTATCGCCCTGCATTGTTTTTAGAATAGCATTCACTTTCGATTCTGCTACATTTCAAAACTTTCAATCGCACTAGTTGCCATCTGCTTGCACATCTGGGACTTTTTACGATGTCATGGTCTTTTTGCTCTCGCACGCTTACACGCGGCGCATCAAAACCTCAAAAAACAATTAGTATAAAGAACGTTACTTCATATAGAATTTAATATTAATTCACTTTAACATGAAAACAACTTAGAGCTGTTATTAAATTCTTACGCTAAGATAAGTTATCAATTCAAAAAAGCAAAATTTTTAAGGGGTTAGATATCAACTATTTATAAACCATGGTTATTAACATTTGTTAATAAAAAAAGCCTTGATTATCAAGGCTCTTTTGTGTCTGCTAATGCAGAAATGATTTTTATTAATGTCTACTTTCTTTAATTCTAGCTTTTTTACCAGTAAGGTCCCTAAAGTAGAAAATACGTGCTCTACGCACTTTACCTCTTTTATTAACCTCAATTTTTTGCAATGCTGGTAAGTTAACTGGGAATATACGTTCTACTCCAACAGTTCCGGACATTTTTCTAATGGTAAACGTTTCAGTAGATCCTGATCCTCTTCTTTGAATGACTACACCTCTAAAAAACTGAGTACGCACTTTTTCGCCCTCTCTAATTTCATAATATACTGTAATTGTGTCTCCAGCCCCAAACTCTGGAAAATCCTTTTTTGCTACAAATTCGTTTTGTACAAATTTCACTAAAGATTCCATATCTTTAAATTATAATAGTTAATTCAGAACAACATTCACGATTTTCGCCAGAGGTTAACCCGAAATTGGGTGCAAAGATAGTTAAAAAGTTAAAAGTTAAAAGTTAAAAGTTAAAAGTTTTTTTAAAATCAAGAATTTACTCTTCTACTCTTCCAATAAATCTGGGCGTCGTTCTTTAGTTCTTAAGTAAGCTTGTTCTTCACGCCATTTTTCAATCTCTGGAAAATTTCCACCAAATAGTAGTTCAGGCACTTTCATTCCTTTGTACTCTCGTGGTTTCGTATAAATAGGTGGTGCCAATAAATTATCTTGAAATGAGTCGGTTAGGGCAGAGGTTTCATTACCCAAAACCCCTGGTATTAAACGAATTACTGCATCACAAAGTACCGCAGCAGCCAATTCACCACCAGATAGCACATAATCCCCAATCGATATTTCACGGGTTATAAAATGGTCACGAACTCGCTGGTCAACACCTTTATAATGTCCGCAAAGAATAATAATATTTTCTTTAAGGGATAGCTGGTTGGCAATGCCTTGTTTTAAGGTGTTGCCATCTGGTGTCATATAAATTACCTCGTCATATGTTCGTTCTGCTTTTAGTGCAGATATGCATTTATCAATGGGTTCAATCATCATGACCATACCGGCACCACCACCAAACTGTGTGTCATCAACCGACTTGTAATTATCTGAAGTATAATCGCGTAAATTATGAAAATGGACTTCTACCAATTTAGCGTCAATAGCACGTTTTAAAATGGATGCTTCAAACGGACTTTTTAGTAATTCTGGTAAAACAGTAATAATATCTATGCGCATAGTTAGTTAACTAGAGTGCAAAGATAAATTAATTCATTTTACAGGTTTATAAATTAAAATGATTTTAATCGTTTATATCTAATGAATTGCAAAAAGCTATCAAAATAATGATTAAAAACGATTGACAATAAAAATTCATGTTTAACAAACACGATTATTAATCATACTATGTTACATGTTCTGCATAATTAAACTTATAAATCTTTTCAATAAATTTTGTGTTAAATGAAGAGAGGTCTTCAGCATTTCTACTGGTAATCAATCTTTCATTATCCACGATGTCTTTATCTATCCAAAAGGCTCCGGTATTTTCTGTATCTTTTATCAGTGAATTATATAAGGTTACATTTAAACCTCTTAAAACATCGGCATCAACTAATAACCATATACCATAACAAATTGCAGCTAATGGTTTATTGTTATCAAAAAATGACCTTACAAATGCAATTGCAGTTTTATTTCGTCTTAAGTAATCTGCACTCATCACGCCTCCAGGCAATAATAAAGCACTATAATTGTCTTGTGTTACATGACCTAAAGTTTGGTCCACATTATAAGCCTTGCCCCAATGTCCATAGGTCCAAGATGTTATGGTTCCTTGGTTTTCTGAAATGATATCGACTTGAAACCCCGCTTTTTCTAAAGCTTTTTTAGGTTCTCTTAATTCACTTTCTTCAAAACCATGTGTGGCAAGAATGGCAACACGATCTTTACTCAAACTTACCATATTAAACAGGGCTTAATTAATTACTTGTTTTACTTAAAGATACGGAAAATAAAAGTCTGTAAAGAATTTATAAAGGGCTTTAACTTGAATTTAATATCTTGTGTTAAAGGAAAGAAGTTAAAGGTAACGTTGTTGGAATTGAAATCGAGCGGCCTGTTCAATTAATTTTGACAATCTTCCGAACCCCATTTATCCAAACTCCTTAAAATATTCTCAAGCGATTTCCCTCTATTACTTAATCTGTATTCCACTTTAGGAGGAA
>CAXBHA010000155.1:0-6184 GCA_963974955.1 uncultured Yeosuana sp.
CCAGAGAGCGGAAGGCATGCAAACAATAAAACCAATATATAAAACCATTAACTCAAGTCCGTTACAAACATTGGCAATATATAAAACCCTATTGTTATTGTGATATATGGCTAATACATTACCTTCTGCAACCCCTTCATTATAATTCGAATTTTCTCTTTTTGCAACAAAACCAGACATAGTGCCCAAACTATTTAGAATTTGAACAGAGGCGTTTCCAACATGATTGGTTAATGGTTGATCTAGATACTTTGAATCGAATAAAAAAACATTGTAAATAAGTTTCCATATAATAAAAAACAATAAGGCTTTTCCTAGAAAAAGCCTTATTGGTAACGGTATATTATTTTTTAATGATTTAAAGTTTATCATTCTTATTGTCACGTAATTTTTTAACTCCAAGAGCCGCAGCACCTATTAATAAAATTCCAAGACCACCATCTAATGGAATGGAGTCACCTTTATTTCCAGTTCTTCCATTAGGGTTGCCATTACTTCCTTGATTTCCATATGGCATGTTTCCAACGCCATTACCGCGGTTTCCTTCACCGGCATGCCCCTTATTGCCATTATTATTTACATATGCCGAATGCTCAATAGTTGCTCCGTTATTACCTCCTATACCCCGACCATTATTCCCAAATCGGTTATTATTATTATTTTGCCAACGATTATTATTTTGGGCATTCATGTTAGTACTAAACGTAAAAACTAAAAGTACTGTAATTGCAGTGATGCATTTAAAAATTGTGTTATAAGTTTTCATAGAGTTTTGTTAAAATTGATCAATAGCAATATAAAGATATGCAAATTATAATTTCAACATCTATCTTATCGACAAAAGAGATAGTATTTCCGTTTTCAGGTTAAAGAATTAGTGGTGGCCAATACTTTGATAATGAGAATTGCATTTGATCAAATCAAAGTATGAATGCATTATTTTTTTCTTGATAAAACGAGGCGCGATAAATCACATCTATCAATTCATTGTAAATAATTGTTAAGTAAGAATGTAAATATTATGGAGTAATTGTATTTTTGAAACAAATCATCTTTTGTTTTAAAATTCACTGCTTTATCAAGAAATAATTATGAAACTCGTTTTATCACCGGCAAAATCCCTGGATTTTGAAAAAAAACTGCCTACTTCAAAATCATCCGAAGCCCTATTTCTAAAAAAGTCGGCACGTATTAATAGACTTCTTAAACAGAAATCTGCTAAAAGTATATCAAAACTTATGACTATTTCTGACGCTTTGGGCCAATTGAATTATCAACGCAATCAAGACTGGCAATTGCCGTTTACAACAGGCAATGCCAGACCTGCTATTTATGCCTTTAGTGGGGATGTTTATAGGGGGTTGGATGCCTATTCCATACCTGATAAAAAACTGGACAAACTACAAGATACTGTAAGGATTATCTCCGGATTGTATGGATTGTTGCACCCAACCGATTTAATTCAACCTTACCGCTTGGAAATGGGAACAAAATTCCCAGTGGGGAAACATAAAAACCTATATGAATTTTGGAAAAAGACCATTACCGATGCATTAAATATCGAACTTGAAGATAATGAGCTGTTCTTAAACCTTGCCAGCAACGAATACTTTAAGGCTATTGATGTTAAAGCTTTAAAGGTTCCTGTGGTAACCGCATCTTTCAAGGATTTTAAAAATGGTGAATATAAAATGATTATGACCTTTGTTAAATTGGCCAGAGGTTATATGGCCCGCTATATCATTGACACCAATGCCAATACCCTAGATGATATAAAAGGCTTTAACTATGAGGGCTATCATTTTAGCGAGCCTATGTCTCGTGATACCGAATTGGTGTTTATTAGATAATGCCTATTTTTGGCACTATTGTAAAACCCTGTATAACAAACACTTAATGTATTTTTACTTCGTCATTGCCCTTCAAGCCTATTGTTTATACCATGTATTCAAATACAGAAACCCATTCTATTGGGTATTTGTTATTTTATTTATTCCGCTGATTGGTAGTATTATATATTTAATCACGCAGGTGTACAATAAGCGCGATGCTGAAAGAATACAAGAAAATGTGGTGTGTATTATCAATCCAACCAAAAGGATAAAGGATTTAGAAAAGAAGTTACAGTTTTCAGAAACGTATCAAAATAGGGTCGATTTAGCGGATGCCTATGTGCAAATTAACGATTTTGATAAAGCCATTCCCATATACTTAAGTGCATTAGAGGGTAATTTTTACAACGACTTGTACGTTATTGAGCAACTGATAAAAACATATTTTGCAATGGAGGATTATAAGAACGTAATTTTGTATGCCGAAAAAATAAAGACCCATTCAGAATTTAAAAAAACCAGATTGCAGTTTTTGTACGGCCTATCATTGGAAAAAGTAGGGAAATTGGAAGATGCAGAAGCAAACTTAAAAGAAATAGATATACGGTATTCGTTTTACGAAGAGCGGTTTGTGCTGGCAAAGTTTCTAATAAGTAGAAATAAAACCCAGAAAGGCAAAGACATTTTAGATGAAATCCATAATGAATCCCAGCATATGACCAAGCCGAACAAACGGATTTACAGAAACACCATTGCCGAAGCTGAAAAACTTAGAAACAGTTTGTAGTTTATTAATTGATTGGGGATCTTAGGTTATTTTACTTTGGCCTTGTTGTCAATATCAATTTTATTTTCAATTGATCGTCTTTTTTTTATTCGTGGCCTTCGTGTGCCAAAAGTGCCTCTATTTATTTTACCACGCTTTGTTTTTTTATCTCCTTTTCCCATGATTTAGATTCTATTATGAATCAATAAATTACGAAATCTTTAGAGAATAAGCAAAAACTGTTATGAAATAGCCTACAGGTTTTATGTTTATTTTATATCTGTAAGCTAAATGAAGCCAATAAAAAACAGATTGGTTTAAATCTTTTAGTATTATCAAATATTGTTTGATTATTTTTATACGCATTAACTTTTTAAAAAAAATAGCGGTGAATAAATCTCTTTCTGCTTTAAAAACAATTTTTTTTCCAGTCATTCTATGTTTGTTTTTCTCATTCACATTAATGTCGCAAAATGGTAATTACAGTCGTAGTCAAAATGATTTCTGGAACCGTATTCGTTTTGGTGGTGGAATTGGTTTAAGTCTTGGTGACGGGTTCTTTAGCGGTACATTGGCGCCAAGTGCTATATATCAATTAAATTATCAAGTTGCATTGGGTGTTGGCTTAAATGGTACTTATAATACAAGGAAAGATTTTTATAAGTCTACCATAGTAGGAGCAAGCCTTATTGGTTTGTTTAACCCTATTAGTGAAATGCAACTTTCTACCGAATTCGAAGAACTCAATGTAAGTAGGAATTGGGATAGTTTAACAGGGTTCGAAAATGAAAACTATTGGTATCCGGCTTTGTTTTTAGGAGCTGGATATAATAGTGGATCGGTAACTTTTGGAATTAAGTTTGATGTGCTTTATGATAAATATAAAAGTATATATTCAGATCCATGGATACCTTTTGTAAGAGTATATTTTTAAAATATCACCCAATAAACGTGTTCAAGCACCAGCATCCTTATAAACCATTTATTAAAAACGATACCACCAAATTAATTGTTGGAACCTTGCCACCTCCACGTTTTTCAACAGGAGAACTTTTAGAAAAAGATGTTGATTTTTGCTACGGAAGTTATTACAATTCTCTTTGGTTATATATTGATAAAATTCATGATTTAAAACTTCGCTTTGATAATTCTCAGGAAGCTATTCGGCAGCGCAAGCAATTTTTAATTAAGCATAAAATAGGGGTTTGCGATATTGTAGAATCTTGTGAACGAGATAAGATTGATGCGTCCGATTTAGGGATGCAAAACATTGTTTTAAGAAATCTTATTGGGTATTTAAAACAATTCCCAAGTGTAAAAACCTTATTGTTTACTGGTGGAAATAGTAAAAACGGCCCAGAATATTTTTTTAGAAAACATATTAAAGAGCATGGACTAAAATTAGAATTGGAGTCCAATGAAATACCGCGTATTCACCAATTTGAATTACCCGTCATTGCGAGTGGAACAAAGCAATCCCAAAATTTAAATAGAACCATAAAAACAGTTTCATTAACATCAGCGTCTGGTAGTGCCAACAGAGCCATTGGAAGTATGCCTTTGTATCAACAACTTAAAAACAGCAATCCTGAGTTTAATACCTTTGATTTTAGAGTACTGCAGTATCGGGAGTTTTTTTAATTTTTTTGATTTGTTCCATCATGCTTGTAGATTTGTTGTGATTTAAATGAATGGTACGGTACTATATTCTTTCTCATACAATCGCCACTGTTTATCTATTTTTTTAAAAAATCAGACTTCTGTTTAATTCTTCCTGTGATTTGCACCCAGAGACTGCAAGTAATTCCAAAAATTACTTTAATATGTTGTCATGGTAATTCTTAACCCTTTCCCATTTTTCAGACACTACTAACCCATAACAAATCGTAGATTGTTTGTGGTCACTCTGGTAGGGCATTCATTTGTATTGCAGCGTAAGGCTTGAATACAACAACCTAAGGCAAGCATCATACCTCTTGCAGAATTACATACGTCTGTTCCAATATAGAGTGCCTTAAAAACATCAAAGGGCGTAAAAATTTTAGTGGCTGTTATTATTTTATAAAAGCTCTTTTAGATATTTTAAATCCGATTTGGCAATGTCAACGATTTCGGCAGTTTTACCATTCATCATTAGCTTAGCCATCGAATTGGCAAACCCTATTACTTGTTCAAGCTTGATTGTTGGAGGCATTGCTAAGGCTTCTGGATCTGTAAAAATACTGATAACTGCAGGACCATCATGGTTAAAACCGTCGCGCAATGCTTGTTCCACATCTTTAGTTTCTTTGGCTTCCCAAGCGGCAATATTCATGGCTTCAGCTACTTTTACAAAATCTGGGTTTACCATATCGGTTTGCCAATCTACATAACCTTGCACGCGCATTTCCAATTTAACCATTCCCAAGCTTCTGTTATTAAAAATAACAATTTTAACAGGGATTTGATATTGGCTAATAGTCATTAAATCGCCCAAAAGCATAGAGATGCCACCATCTCCACAAAAGGCAATTACTTGTCTATCGGGGTGTGAAAGCCCCGCTCCCATAGCCATTGGCATAGCATTGGCCATAGAACCATAATTAAATGAACCTGTGAGGTAACGATTTTTCCCAGCTTTTAAATAGCGTGCAGCCCATACGGCACTCATGCCGGTATCTACAGTAAAAATAGCATCATCACTGGCGATTTTATCAATTAAATAAGCTACATATTCTGGATGAATATGTGCCTCACTTCCTTTGTTCTTGACATAGCTATCATATTTTCCTACAAGTTCTTGATGCATGCTTCGCATTTTATCAAGAAACTCTGTTTTAGACTTTTTCTCCAAAATCGGCAAAAGTTCGATGATTGTAGATTTAATATCGCCACAATATCCATAATCTACTTTGGCTCTACGTCCCAGTCTTTCCGGTTTGATATCGATTTGAATGATTTTGCATTTTTCGGGTAAGAATTCACTATACGGGAAATCGGTTCCCAGCATAACCAGCACATCTGCCTTATGCATGGCTTCAAAACCCGATTTATTGCCCAATAAACCATTTAAGCCTACGACAAACGGATTGTCTTTGTGTTCAAAAAATATTTTGCCTCTAAAGCTATATCCCAATGGCGACTGTAATTTTGTGGCCAATTGCATCACCTCATCTACTGCATTGCGGCATCCATGGCCACAATAAAGCATTACTTTTTCATGGGAATTGATAACGCCGGCTAATTCTTTGAGGTGTGTTTCACTAGGGATTATTCGTGGTTCAGTATAAAAATTTTTACCGGCCGAATGCACTTCTTCAATTCTGGCGCTCGCCACATCTCCCGGTAAGCCTAAAACCGCCACACCCTTTTGGCTGATGGCATGTTGAATGGCCGTTTGCAACCCATTCATGGCTTGTTTGGGTGTATTGGCCATAAATACATATTTAGAACAGTCTTGAAATAAATACTCCGGTCGTGTTTCCTGAAAATTATCAAGCCCTAACTTTTCTGTAAATATGGTAGAGGCTATGGCTATTACCGGATTGCCCGCTCTATTGGCATCATATAATCCGTTGACCAGGTGTACGTGTCCAGGGCCACTGCT